>JACCXE010000447.1 GCA_013697265.1 Actinomycetota bacterium
CTAACTTCGGGGCGGGCGTGCCGAGCGGCAATAATCGCCCGTCCCGAAGAGGGGGTGTAGGTCAGTGGTAGACCGGCGGCCTTTTAAGCCGCGCGTCGCAGGTTCGATCCCTGCCACCCCCACAACAGAACGGCACGCCGAGGCGCGCTCAAGAAAGTCCCAATTCGGCCGATACGCTTTATGTGTGGATCACACTCCCACCGAGGGCGACGCAGCGGAACCTGAGGCGACCGACTTCGCCGACGACCTCGATCAACTGGCCGTCATCGAGGCTGAGTTGGCCGCAGCCGAAGCGGAGCTCGACTCGCTCGACTCGCTCGACTCATACGCTGGCCCGCCGGTCTCCGAATAGCTCTCCAACGATGGCGCGGTTGTCGAGTCCCCAAGCGGTAAAGAGCTGGTTCCAGAAGTACGTCAACGCGCCCCGCTACAAGTCGCGCGAAAGCATGCGCTTCACTACCGCCGACGGCGTGAAGCTCCACGCGGTACGCCTCGCCGGCCCTGGCGACTGCGGCGCGACCGTGGTGCTCGCCCACGGCTTTGCCAACTGGCACCGGCACCCGAAGATCCACGAGTTCGCCAACCAACTGGCCGAGCACGTCAACGTGATCGTGCTCGACATGCGGGGCCACGGCTTCTCGGAAGGCACCAGCACCCTTGGTGCGCTCGAATACCTCGACGTCGCCGCTGCCGCGCAACAGGTGCCGTCCTCTGATGCGCTGATCTTGATCGGCACCAGCATGGGCTCAGCCGCGTCGGTGATCTACGCCGGCCGGGCCGCCCACGGCGACGGCGGCCGACGAGCCGACGCCGTTGTGGCCATCAGTGGCCCGGCGTGGTGGGGCGGACGCGACGCAGCCCGGGGTGTCGGGCGGGTGCTGGAACTCGCGGCGTCGCCGTTCATGCGGGCGTCGATGAAGTACCTCATGCGGGTGCGGATTCAGGGCATGCGCCAAGACGGCCGCGTCGACCCGGTCACTGTTGTCGGTGAGATTGCGCCGGCGCCGGTCGTGATCATCCACGACAAAGCCGACTGGTACTTCGGCGTCGACCAGGTCGAGGCCATGAAGAGCGCGGCGGGGCCGACCGGCCAGTTGTGGTGGCGCGACGGCGGCCACGCCACCGACCTGTTCAGCGCCGAACTGTGCGAGCAGATCGTGAACGAAATAATCAACCCCGTCATACGGAGCAGACGAACGCCCGGGAAATTACAGAACTACAGCGGTGGTGTCGTCGAGGTCGCTAACGCCGAAGTGCGCGTCGAAGGCGATCCGCCCGTCGTCGTCGACGGTTAACCACCGGCCCTGCACGTTCCCCACCCGCCGGTACTCGGTGCCGAGCCAGCGGTCGATCGCGCCGATCACCCCGCCGTGGGTAACAACCAGCACGACTGAGCCGTCGGGCGCAGACGCGAGTGCTTCGATCGCGGCCGACACCCGCGGGGTGATGTCGTCTTCGCCGCCCGGCATCTTCGTGAGCTCGCCCGTTCGCCACTTTTCGAGCAGGCCCGGGAACTTCGCTTCGATCTCGGCCCGCGTGAGCCCGCTGATCTCGCCGACGTCGCGCTCGCGCAGCCGGTCCTCCATTACTCCGACGGGCACGCCGAGCGCGGCGGCCACGATGCGCGCCGTTTCGTGGGCCCGATCGAGGTCCGACGTGACGATGTGGTCGATGCCCTCGTCGCGGATGAACTCGGCCAACGCGGCGGCCTGGGCCCGCCCCGCATCGCTCAACGGCGGGTCGGCGCTGCCCTGCCACCGTCCTTCGGCGTTCCAGACCGATTCGCCGTGACGCACGAGCAGAAGTCTCTTCGCCACGGCGTTCACGCTACTTTTCCGGCCCATGGCGCTACCCATCGACAAGCTTGGGACCACGTACGCGGAACTCACCGGAGACATCGACGGCGACCGGGCCAAGGCGTACGCGGCGGCGACCAACGACGACAACCCGGCCTATACGTCGGGCAAGTGCGCGCCACCGGTGTTCGCGGTGGTGCCGGCCTGGGCCGCCATGGGCCTGGCCGTGGGCGACGTGGTGCCACCCGAGGCGCTGATGATGGTCGTGCATGGCGAGCAGGACATGCACTTCACCCAGCCGCTGGTGCCGGGTACCAAGCTGCGCACGTCCGCTGAGGCGTACGCCGTGAAGGTCGCGAGCAGCGGCACCCGCTTCACCGTTCGCACCCGCAGCGTTGACGCCGCCAGCGGCGACCCCATCGTCGAGCAATACATCACGCTGTTCATCCGCGGCATGGCCGACGGCGACAACGGCGGCCCCGACAAGCCCGGCCATACCTTCGCCGACGAGGCCCGCGTCAATCCCGTCGGCGAGTTCTCGGTTCACGTCGACGATGATCAGACGTTCCGCTATCGCGACGCCTCGGGTGATCAGATGCCGATCCACGTCGACGACGCGTTCGCCAAGCAGGTCGGCTTGCCCGGCATCATCGCCCACGGCCTCTGCACGATGGCCATGACGAGCCAGGCCGTGCTCAAGCTCGCGGCGGACTCCGACCCCGCTCGCCTCAGGCGGCTCGCAGTGCGTTTTGCCAAGAACGTGTTTCCCGGCAACGACGTGGTGACCACCGTTTATCGCGGCGCGAAACCCGGCGTGTTCCCGTTCGAGGCCCACAGCGCGGGCGACCTCGTGATCAGCAACGGCCTGGCCGAGGTGACCGAATAGCGCGCGTTCCCCGGGGCCGCCTCGGCGCGGCCTGGTCGATTACCGCCTTCGCCGCGGCGATCGTGGGCACGTGGTGGCTAACCGGTTGGCTGGTCGCGACCGCGGTGCTTGCGCTCGTGTCGCTGGCCCGGCGACAGTCCGCGTACCGCGTCGCGGTGGTGCTGTGGTTCCTTTCCATAAGCGTCGCGGCGCCGATCGTCGCGCGCGTCGGCGGGTTGGCCGAGGTGTTGTCGATCCTCGGTCTCATCGCCGGATACGACGCCGCCGCGTACGTAGTGGGCACCGGCGCCGACAACTACTGGGAGGGTCCGGCCGCGGGCGTGGCCACGGTGGTGGCCGGCTCGCTGGCGGTGGCGGCGCTGGCCGACCCGCCCTTCACGCTGGCCACGACCGCGCTTTTGGCGCTGATTGTCGGCATCGCCGGCCCGACCGGTCCTGCGTTGATGCAGCGGCTGATGCCACCACTGGACGAAGACGAGGAAGCGGGGG
>JACCXE010000457.1 GCA_013697265.1 Actinomycetota bacterium
CGTCAACGCCACCGCGTGGTGCGCCGACGGGCACAACCTTCTTCACCCCAACCTTGGCCAGTTCAGGCTTGAACACCTCGTCGACGACGCGCTTGTATGCGGGGTCGTCGAAGTACTCGATACCGACAGTGGCGTTGTTACCGAACAGGCCCTGCTGCGCGAATACCTTGACTTGCTTGGCCGCAAGACGGTCGAGGGTGAGCGCGGCGCCGCCGTAGCCCGCGTACCAATAGTTGCGGTACTTGTCGAGCGTCCGCTCGTCGACCGGCATGCCGCTGTGGATGCCGGGCACGCCGCGTCCGGCCAGACAGACAAGCAGCGCTTGGCGGGCCAAGACCGTGTTGATCGCGGCGAACACGCGATTGTCGTCGGTGAATTTCCTACAGGCTTCATCCTCGGACTGACCGTCGCCAAGGCCAGGCCGCGTCAGGTCGAAGTTGTAGTAGACGGGTACGACCTTGCGCCCCGCGATGCCGCCGTTCTTGTTCACGTAGTCGACCACCGCGTCCGCCTGTTTCCGAGTGTCACCGAAGTCAACGGGCACGCCGGTAACGTCGCCGAATATCGTGCCGGTCTGCACCAGCGTGATACCGATCTTGATTTCCTTGGTCGTGACCCCGGGCCCGGTATACGACCCGCTCGGAGCGGCACCGAGGGCCGGGGGCTCAATGTTGCCACCGGTGGAGGGCTTCGCCGCCGCCGTGCCGCCCGCGACCTTGCCCGGGGTGCTTGACCCGGTCGCGGCAACCACGGTGGTCGGCGGCTCCGTCGTGGTCGACGCGTTCGCATCGAGCGACGTAAGGCCGTTCAGGTCACCTTTCCCGTTGGACGTTTTCGCCGCCTTGTCGGTGCGGTTCGTGGAACCACAGGCGGCACCGAATAGCGCGAGGCACAGCAGCAGTGCGATAACAGGACGAGTTGTTTTCATGGGAACGCTTTCGTTGAGCCTACGTGTTGGAAGCACTTGCACGTGCCTTTGAGCGCGACGTCGCGGTAGGCGGCGTCGGGGCCTTCTTCTTGGTCGGATTCGCCGCAGCCCGCTTGGGCGCGGCCCGCTTCGCCTTGACCCGCACACCCGAACGAGCGACGGCGTTCATGTCGCCGCCGAGATAGGCCTCGAGAACACCGGGGTCGGCCATCACCTGCTCGGGCGTGCCGTTGGCGATCACGAGGCCGGACTCCATGGCCACGATGCGGTCCGAGATCGCGGTGATCAGCGGCATGTCATGCTCGATCACGATCAGCGTCGCGCCCAGGTGCGATTTGACCCGGGCCAGCAGCGCGCCGAGCGCCTCGGTCTCACGTTGCGCTACGCCCGAGGACGGCTCGTCGAGCAACAGCAGCGTCGGCTCCAACGCAATGACGCAGGTGAGCTCGGTAATGCGCCGCGTGCCGGTGGAGAGGTCGCCGGTCTGCTTGTCGGCGTAATCGCCCAAGCCCATCAGGTCGACCAGTTCAAGGGCTCGCTTGTACTTGGACTTGTCGGCGCCGGTGAGGCCCAGCAACGAGGGCACGGTGCCGGTGGGATGTCGGCGTTCGAGCGCAAGTTGAATCGTCTCGATGACGGTGAGCGTCGGGAACAACGCGGCGTCCTGGAACGAGCGGATCACACCCCGCTCGGCCCGGCGTTCGGGCGTGTCGCGGGTGATCTCGTGGCCGTCGAACATGATCCGGCCATCGTCGGGCCGGGTGAAGCCCCCGATCAGTTCGAACAGCGTCGTCTTGCCCGCGCCGTTCGGCCCGATCAGGCCCAGGGTTTCGCCGCGCTCTACGTCAAGATCGACGCCGTCCACCGCGTGGACACCGCCAAAGGACTTCCGAAGACCGCGTACCTCGACCAGCACATCGCGCTTGGTGCCGTTGCCTGACGTGGGGCGCTTCCTCGCGGCTTCGACCTTGAGCGAGCTCGCGAACGAAGGAGCACTCGCGTCGACTTCGCCGCCACGTTCGTTCGCCGACACGCGCCGGTGGTCGAATCGCAACGCCAGCGCGATCGCCCGTTCGCGGATTGGTCGCACGAAATGGGCGAGACCACTAGGAAAATACAAGATCAGCAGTAGCCATCCCGCACTGGTGGCCGCCAACCCGGAGCTGCCGATGTCGGTGAAGAAGCGGGGAATTCCGATGATGTACAGCGCTCCGAGGAGCGGGCCCGCCAGCAGGCCGATACCGCCGATCACGACGAGCGCGACCACTTCGATGTTCGAGCCGATCGCGAAATCGCCGGGCCGCAGCGCTGAGAGCGTGTGGCCATAAAGGGCGCCGCCCACACCCGCGAGGAAGCCGGCGACGGCGAAGGTCTCGAGCTTGACCCGCGTCGCGGGCACACTGAAGGCGCGCGCGCCGTCTTCATTGTCGCGCAGGGCACGCTGCCGACGCCCCAGACCCGACCGCCAGACGTTGCGTGACAACACCAGACACAGCGTGAAGACGACGACGGCGAACAGGTAGTAAGACTTGCCGCGATCGAGCGCGTAGTCGTTGAAGATAGGCCGACCTGGAATCTTGGTGCTGCCTAGCATCCACGACTGCGGCAACAGCCACCGCTCGGCGGCCACGGCGAAGCCCAGCGTTGTGACGGCGAGCAGCAGGCCCCTGATCCGAAGCGCCGGCAACCCGATCACCACCGACGCAGCCGCGGTAACGAGGCCGGCGCCGACGAAGGCCAGGGGAAAGTTGCC
>JACCXE010000469.1 GCA_013697265.1 Actinomycetota bacterium
CTGTGGTTGTCGGCGCCGGAGTCCGACGAGCCGTTGCCGCCACCGCGGCGCGGCGCCGCCATCGACAGCGCCGCGATCATCGCGACCGTTGCCGGCCTCGGCCTGGTCTGCCGGGACCTTGGCTACTGGGCCGGCGATCAAATAGCGTTGCCCGCCCTCGTCGTGGCCGGAGGCGCCGCCTTGTTCGGGGGACGGGACGACGCCGCGCTCGGCTTGCGCAGCTGGGGCTGGCCGCTTCGCGTCGCGCTCGGCGCCTCGCTAATCGCAGTCGGTGGTGCGGTGAGCGTCGGCGTCGCCGGCGGCTGGCACAACGTTGGGCCCAGTGCGCTCGGGGGCCTGGTGCTTGTGGCCGGCATCGCCTTCCTGGCCTGGCCGTGGCTCGGGCGCCTATCGGCGGACCTGGCCGTCGAACGACGGGAACGTATTCGTAACGAAGAGCGGGCGAACGTCGCCGCTCACCTCCACGACGGCGTGCTGCAAACCCTGGCCCTGATCCAACGCCGGGCCGACGACCCACGCGAGGTGCGCTCGATGGCGCGCCGTCAAGAGCGCGAGCTGCGCGAGTGGCTCTTCGAAGACCGGTCCGCTGCGACCACCACCGAATCCGTCGCCGCCTTGTTGCGTCACGAACTCGCCGCGGTCGAAGACAACCACCGCGTGCGGGTCGAAGTCGTCGCTGTCGGTGACGCACCCCTGGACGAAGCGGGTCGCGCCCTCGTCGCCGCGGGTCGCGAGGCGGTGGTGAACGCGGCGACGCACGCGCAGGTCGACACGATCGACGTGTTCCTCGAAGCAGAGACCGATTCGATCGACTTGTTCGTGCGCGATCGCGGGGTCGGCTTCGATCCTGATGCGATTGGCAAAGATCGTCACGGCGTGGCCGAGTCGATCCGCGGCCGCGTCGAGCGGGCCGGGGGCACCGCGGTTGTGCGTTCCGCGCCCGGTGAGGGCACCGAGGTCGAGCTGCGGGTGCCGCGGCTGACCCAGAACGGGGTGTCGGCATGACACCGCGTGTCTTCATTGTCGACGACCATCCACTCGTGCGTTCCGGCGTGCGCACCGAACTGGCCGACACGGTCGAAGTCGTGGGCGAAGCGGGCGACGTCGAAAGCGCTATCGCCGCGCTCAGTACGTTGGCCGAAGACACGGTCGACGTGGTGCTGCTCGACGTGCACATGCCCGGCGGCGGCGGCGTTGAGATCTTGCGCCGCGTGGGCCCGGCCCGCCCGTTGTTGCGCTTCCTGGCGCTATCGGTGTCCGACGCGCCCGAAGACGTGATCGCCGTGATCCGCGCCGGTGCCCGTGGCTACATCACCAAGTCGTCGACCGGCGCCGAACTGACCGAAGCCGTGAACCGCATCGCGGCGGGCGACGCCGCGTTCTCACCCCGTCTCGCCGGCTTCGTGCTCGACGCGTTCGCGTCGGGCGCACCGGACGCGCCGAGCGCGGCCGACGAAACCGAACTCGACCAACTGACGCCGCGCGAGCGCGAAGTTCTCCAGCTCATCGCACGCGGCTACGCCTACAAAGAAGTCGGGCGCCGGCTCAGCGTGTCGGTGAAGACCGTCGAAACCCACGTCAGTTCGGTGCTGCGCAAACTGCAACTGAGCAGTCGCCACGAGCTGGCCCGCTGGGCCACCGACCGCCGCCTGATCTAGCTGGGCGACGACCGCCTGAACGTGGTGGTGACGTCGGAGACGAGCCTCACCGATGTCCACGAAACCTTGGCGCTGGCGTTGATCACCTGGCGTTCCTTCACCGGTAAGCGATAGGCGGGCGACGCCCAGGTCATGAGCTTGGCCGTGCCGTTGATGTCGCCCGACAGCGTGAGCGTGGTCGTGAGCAGCACGGTGATGATGTTCTCGCCGTTGATCACCATGTTCGACGTGTCGCCGACGGTGCCGGTTGTCTGCACCTTGGTCTTGCCGTCGGTCGAGGTGGCCGACCAGTTCCAACTGGTGCCGGTTGGCGAGTTGTACTGCAAGTAGGTGACAGGTGACGACGGCACGAAGGTCTTGATCGTCTTGTCCGCCGTCATCTGGAGCGACACCAGCGACGACTCGTTGGCGCCGTAGCTCTGAACGAGCACCACGTCGCCGGGGGCGTCGGGGCTGCTCTGCTCGATGTTTGAACCCGACTTGCTGATTCGGATCGAGCCCGACGACGGCACGCTCTGCGCCTTGCCGTCGACCGACGCGCTGCCGCTGAAGGTCACCGGGTAGGTGCCGGTGGCCGGTGCGGTGCGGGGTTGAGTCTGCGGTGCGGCAGACGACGCGATGCCGGTCACGTCGAGGTCTTGTTGGTGGTGGCGCTCGCGACGTTGGTGGCGACCAGCGCAGCGGCAGTGGTGGCCGGGGCCGCCAACGTCGTCGGCGTGTTGTCGATCTGTGCGCTCTTATCCACCTGGCGGCGCACAGTTCGCAGCGAGGGGCGTGCTTGCCGGGGACTGGCCGATGGCGAGGCCGGCGGCGCCGATCACCATGTTGGACAGCACGCAACCGAGCAAAACTCGGCGGAGGTTCGGGTGGTTCGCCATTAGTTCGAGGAAACCGCGAAGGGCTGGAAGAACTTCATCCAGGTCGCCCACGGGTTCGTGGTGTTGGTGGTCGCGGTC
>JACCXE010000493.1 GCA_013697265.1 Actinomycetota bacterium
ACGCCCGACTGACGGGCCTGGAGGACGCCGGCGATCACGGTGGACGCGACGGCGCCGAGGCCGGGCAGCAAGACGCCGAGCTTGCCGGTGGCAGGGGCGATAGTGCGAGCAGTCATGCGCTCGATCATAAACGATGCTGTTGCATTAAGGCCGTTTGATTAGTAATACTGAACAATATGGTTGGTCTTGCAAAAGCTGGGCTGCCGAACCTCTCTGTCCAGCAGCTCGACTACCTCGTCGCGGTGCACGAGGCGCCAACGTGGGCCGACGCCGCCGCAGCCGTTGGCGTCACGCCGTCCGCGCTGAGCCAAGGACTGGCCGAACTGGAACGTCGTTTGGGCGTCGCTCTCTTCACGCGGCATGGACGGCGGCGCGTGCCGACCGAAGCCGCCGAGGTTGTCCTCGCCCATGCCTACGCCGTGCTTGCCCGCACGCAGGACCTGGCCCGTTGGGCCGAGCAGCGTCGCGCCGGCGCCGCCGGGGGAGTACGGGTCGGGATGATCGACGCCGCAGCGACGATTCATTGTGCGGCAGGGCTGGCCGTTTTTCGCGCCGAGCGGCCAGAGGTCGACCTGCACTTGCAGGTCAGCCCGTCGGGCGAGCTGCTGCGAGACCTGGTCGCCGCCCGCCTTGACGTGGTGGTGTGCGTGGCGCCCGCGGTGCTGCCGGAGGGACTGACCGCCACGCCGCTGCTCGATGAGGACCTCGCCGTGTACGCACCGGAAGCCGGCCCACCGCGAGCCTGGGGGCCGTGGGTGACGTATCCGATTGGCTCGCAGACGAGAGAACTGGTGCTCGACGCCCTTCGACGCGCCGGCCGTTCGGTCACGGTTGTCGCGGAGTCACACCAGCCCGAAGTGCTGGCGCAAATGGTCGCGTTGGGCATCGGATGGTCGGTGCTGCCCGTGGTGCAGGTCGAGCGGTTCGGCGTCGTGCTGCGCCGGGTGGGCGACGAGTCGTTCGTGCGGCGCAACCTGCTCGTCGCCCATCGGGCAGATGGACCGGCCGACCCAACCGTGGACGCGCTCGTCGCGGCGATCCAGGCCCGCGTGAATTAGGCCCGGTTCAGCGCTACCGCACGGGGCGGTACCGTCTGCGCCCGTGGGAAGCGAATCGTTGCGCCGTCCCGACGACGATCGCAGCGCCGCGGTCGACTTCCGTCTCGCCCGCAACGCGGTGCTGGCCGAATACCGCGCCAACAAGGTGATGCGCGAAGACATTTGCGACGCCCATCCCGAGTTGCTGCGAGCGGCCAAAGCAGGCGTGGTCACCACCGAGGAGTGCCCCGTGTGCGCCGAAGGCGACTTGGTGCACGTCACCTACGCCTTCGGCCCCCGTCTGCCCGCCCGGGGTCGTTGCGTCGACAGCGCCTCGGAGATGCGCCGTCTTGATAGAGCTGGCGAAGAGTTGAGCTGTTATATCGTCGAGGTCTGCCCCGAGTGCTCGTGGAATCACCTCGTGCGCCGGGTCCCTCTCGGCGGCCGGCAACGACAGCCCTGATGCAAACGCAAGCCCGTCCTGTGGTGCCCACGCCGCTCGCGGCGCCGGGGCGCACCACGCTTCCGGTGGCCGGGCGCGATGCCGCGTTGGCCGCGGCCGCCGCGCTCACCGCTACGGGCCGCGGCGACATCTGGACCCTCGCGATCGCGTTTGGCGTGTCCGACGCCTCTGCGGTCACCGCACTCGTGGTGGCCCTCGTCGGCGTCGCCACTATCGCTCGTACGGGCAGCGCGGCGCTCAGCGACATTGCCGGGGGACAGGCGGTGCTCGGCGCCGCTGGATTCACCGGATCGGCGATAGCGGTCGCGGCCGCATGGACGAGCGCGGTGAGCCTGGTGCTGGCGGCGCGCGATCGTTGGACCGGTGTAGTGCTCGGTGCGTTCGCGGGCGCCATCGTGGCCGGTCCTTCGCTGGCCGGAGGCGCCAAGAGCGCGGCCGTTTGGGTGGCGGGCGTCGCCGTCGGAGGGATCGTCGGTGGGTTTGCCGCGCCGAAGGAACGCCGCGAACGGTGGCAGCGTTGGCTAGCGGTGGTGGTGGCCATCGCGGCCGTCTGCCTCGGTGTCGTCGCTGGTTACCGTTAGCCATGCCGATCACCCGGCTCAACCACGCAGCGAAATGCGCCCTCTCGACTTGCCCAAGGAGATCGCGCACTACGGCGGCGCGACCCGGGGCAGAGTAGGCGTCTCGGCTCTGTAACGATGCTGGCGTGCTGCGCCGCATCGGATTGGTTCGTCCCGGGTTAATCGGCGGTCTTGGCGCAGTAGGCGTCGAGTTTGCGCGCCACCACACTTCGAACGCGCCGGCGGTTGTATTCGCAGCAGTGACCGTGGTCATGGTCGGCGCCGCCCTACGGGAACGGGGGTGGGCGGTGGCCGCGCTCGGGGTTGGCGCCACCGCCGCTTTCGCGACGCCGAGCGGGATGGGGCCCCTACTGGTAGCGACCGGTGTGGTGATGGGAGCCCGCCCCGCTTTGGTCGACACCCGCATCGCGCAGTGGCCCGAGATCATCGACGCCGTCGTCGCGCTACCAGCGGT
>JACCXE010000498.1 GCA_013697265.1 Actinomycetota bacterium
GCCCCGCCCAAGTCGAACGGTGAGATCTCTTCGCCGGTCATGCCCATCACCGCGGCGGGGCCCGACACGAAGGCGGTCGCGTCAGTGGTGAACACCACGACGTCGGCGATGCCGATCAGCAGCGCAGGGCCGGCCGCGCACGGCCCGATAACCGCGATCGCGATCGGCACTACGCCCGACGCATCGACCAGCGCCGACGCGATTCGCCCCCAGGCGACCAATGACGCAACACCGTGGCGCACGTCGGTGCCCGACACCGCGACCACCCCAACGATAGGGATGCCGGCGTCGGTGGCGAGGTGGATCAGGCGCGCGACCGAGTCGGCCTCGTCGGGGCCGATTGCGCCGCGGCCGTCGGCTTCGTCGTCGGGTTCGTCGGCGACGCGGAACCAGCCGACCCGTTGGCCACCCAGCTCGCGGATTTCGGCCTGCGCGCCACCAAGGCGCGCGGTGCCGAGCGCGAGAAGTGACACTGTCTACGCGCTTGGGCCGATAACCAGGCTCGCGTTGTGGCCGCCGAAGCCGAACGAGTTCGAAAGCGCGGGCGCAGGAGCAACGTGGCGCGCTTCGCCGTGCACGACGTCGACCTCGATGCCCTCGCCCCGTTCGGTGTGGTTGGCCGTAGGCGGCACCTTGCCGTCGCGCACCGCCAGCAGCGCGGCGATCGCTTCGACCGCGCCCGCCGCGCCGATGCAGTGACCGGTGACGCCCTTGGTCGATACGACCGGCGGGGAGTTGCCGTTGAACACTTTGTAGATCGCCTGCGACTCGGCCGCGTCGTTCAGTGGGGTGGACGTGCCGTGCGCGTTCACGTGACCGATGTCGGCCGGGGTGAGGTGCGCGTCGGCGATGGCCAGTTCCATGCAGTTGATCGCGCCCGCGCCATCGGGGGACGGGGCCGTGATGTGGTGGGCGTCGGCGTTGCGGCCGTAACCGAGGATCTCGCCGAGGATCGTGGCGCCCCGGCCGACCGCGTGTTCGTATTCCTCGAGCACCAGGAACGCGCCGGCCTCGCCCATTACGAAACCGTCGCGGGTCGCGTCGAACGGACGCGATGCGGTGGACGGGTCGTTGCGGCGGGTCGACAGCGCGCCCATGCGGCCGAAGGCGGCCATGCCGACCGGAGTGATGCACGCTTCGGAACCGCCGGCGATGATCGCGTCGGCGCCGCCGTAGCGAATGATGTGCGCGGCCTCACCGATGGCGTGGGTGCCCGCAGCGCACGCAGTAGCGATACACAGGTTCGGGCCGCGAAAGCCGTGGCCCATCGAGATCATCGCGGCCGTCGCGTTGGTCATCATCATCGGCACCAGGAAGGGCGAGACCCGGGTCTTGCCCTTTTCGTAGACGACGATCTCTTCGCGCTCTTGGGTTTCGAGGCCGCCGACGCCGGTGCCGGCGACCACGCCGATGCGGGCCGGGTCGAGGCCGAGGTCGCCCGCCTGGTTGATCGCGTCGACGGCTGCGGCGTAGCCGAGGAGCGCGACGCGATCAGTGCGTCGAATCTCTTTGGCTTCGACGTAGTCCTCGGGATCGAAGTTCTTCACCTCGCAGGCAAAGCCGACCGGCCAGTCCGACACGTCGACGCGCTCGATCGGCCCCGCGGCCGTGCGGGCCCCAACCAGCAACGTTTCCCAGAATGCGTCGATGGTGTTGCCGGCGGGCGATTTGACGCCGATGCCGGTAACGACGACGCGTCGTCGGTCGGTGGTCATCTGAACTCCTTATGCGACCTTGGCTGCGATGACGTCGAGCGCCTCGCCCACGGTCTTGATGCCCTCGAGTTCTTCCTCGGGGATGCTGATGTCGAGCTTCTCTTCGAGCGCCATCACCAGCTCGACCACGTCGAGGCTGTCGGCTTCGAGATCGTCGGCGAAGGTGGCCTCTTCGGTGACTTTCGCGGGGTCGACCTTTAACAGCTCGACTGCTGCGTCACGCATTACTCCGAGGACTTCGTCACGGGACATTTCTTTGTTTCTCCTTGAGGGTTGAGAGTGCAGATCAGTTCTAGGTTTAGCGGTTAATGACCGAGCCCGAGGCCGCCGTCGACGGGGATCACGGCACCGGTGATGTAGGCCGCGGCGTCGGTGCACAAAAAGGCGACGACGGCCGCGACTTCGTCGGTGGTACCCATCCGGCCCGCGGGCACTGCGTCGGTGATCGCGGCCACGCGTTCGTCGCTCAGGGCGTCGGTCATCGCGGTGGCGATCGGCCCGGGCGCAACGACGTTGCAGGTCACGTTGCGCGAGGCGAGCTCGCGGGCGACGGAGCGGGACAGGCCGACGAGGCCGGCCTTGGCTGCTGCGTAGTTGACCTGCCCGGCCGAGCCGCTGAGCCCGACGACCGACCCCATGTTCACGATGCGGCCGTGGCGGGCCTTCATCATGGCGGGGGTGGCCCGGCGAATGCAGTGGAATGCGCCGTCGAGGTTGACCCGCAGCACCTTCTGCCAGTCCTCGTCTTTCATGCGCAGCAGCAGACCGTCGCCGGTGACGCCGGCGTTGTTCACGAGCACGGTGACGGGCCCGAGCTCGCTTTCGATCCGTTTGAACGCGTTGTCGACCGACGCCGAGTCGCTCACGTCTACTTCTACGGCGAGGCCGCCGCACATGGACGCCGTTTCGTTCGCGCCTTCCTTGTTGCCGCCAAAACCGACTGCGACGCGTAAGCCCGCCTCGCCCAATGCCACGGCGCACGCGCGGCCGATGCCCGCGCCGGCGCCGGTGACGAACGCCACGTGTGCCTCGTCGCTCATTGGCCCGTGCCCCAGCGAACCACCGCGCTCGCCCACGTCATGCCGGCGCCGAAGCCGCACAGCAACACGAGGTCGCCGTCGTTGGGCTTGGCTTCAGCGAGCGCGAGGGGGATCGACGCCGCCGAGGTGTTTCCGTAGTCGGCGATATTCATCGCGCACTTCGAAGCGTCGATGCCCACGCGTTCCATGATGGCATCGATAATGCGCGTGTTCGCCTGATGCGGTACGAACAGGTCAATCTCGCCGGCGCGCACGCCAGCGCGGTCCATCGCATCGGTGGCGGACTGCGTACAGGCCCGCACGGCGCGGCGGAACACTTCCTTGCCGTCCATCGTCACGTACTTTTCGTCGCGGGCGATCTCGAGGATTGCGGCCGCCGATCCGTCACAACCCAGGTCAGATCCGAGGATCCCGTGCCCCGGAGCAGACGGCACGATTACTGCCGCGGCGGCCCCGTCGCCAAACAGGATCCGGGTGCTGCGATCGGCGGGGTCGACGCAGTCGCTGAGCACCTCTGCGCCGATCACCAACGCGGCGCGGGCTCCGCCGGTCTCCACGAGACCGTTCGCCATCACCAAGCCGTAGACGAAGCCCGAGCACGCTGCGCCCAGGTCGAACGCCCCGCACTGCAACCCGAGGTTGTCTTGGACGTAGACCGCGGAGGCCGGCAGTTGTTGCACCGGGGTGAGCGTCGCCAGGATCAGGAGGTCGATAGTTGTCGGGTCGACACCCGAGTCTGCGATGGCCTCGGCGCCTGCGGCGGTGGCCAGCGACACAGTCGTGTCGTGGGGCCCCGCGATGCGACGTTCGCGAATGCCGGTGCGTTCGACAATCCACTCGTCGGTGGTGTCGAGGGTGGCCTCGAGATCCTTGTTGGTCAGTCGGCCAGTGGGCAGCGCAGTGCCCATCCCGACGATGGCGGACATGGGTCGCCTACGAGAACGTGCGGAGCCAGGCCAGCGGTTGACCGGCGCGAACCCGTTCGCCCGACTGCACCAGCATCTCCATCAAGAACCCGCTGAAGCGGCTGCACGCTTCGACCTCGTCACCGGAGTTGGTGATGATCGCAATTGCCTGCCCGACCTCGACGATTTCGCCTTCGGCGGTAACCACGGCCGGGTCGAGCACCCGGACCACACCGCGTGACGGCGCCAAGATCAGCTTCTCCGCGACTTCGGTGTATTCGGCTAGCTGCACAGCAAGAGACATTTAGTTCTTCACCCATTCGGTGTCGGGGAGGCATCGCTTGGCGAGGCCTGTGAGAGTTGTTCCGGGGCCGATCTCACGAAGAGATGACGGGCCCAGTGAATTGATCGTGATCATCGAGTCGGCCCACCGGACGGGCTGGACGAGATGCGCGACGAGTCGGGTCTTCCAGCCGTCGGCATCGGTGTAGGCAACGGCGTCTTCGTTCGACACGATCGGCGCCGACGGTGGCGTGAACTCGACGGACTGGAGGTACTCGGCGAAGGCGATGGCGGCGTCGTCCATGAGCGGGGTGTGAAACGCCGCGGCCACGTCGAGGGCCATAACCTTGCGGATGCCCGCGGCCTTGGCCGCTTCGGACGCGGTGGCGAGGCCCTCGGGCGTGCCCGCGATCACGATTTGGCCCGGCGCGTTGATGTTGGCCACCCAGCACGAGCCGGGGGTGCCGGCCACGACGGCTTCGGCCTGCTCGGCGGTGGCCCCGAGCAGCGCAGCCATCACACCGGGTTTGTGGTCCGCCGCGTCTTGTGTGACCGCAGCCCGCTTGGCTGCGACCTGGACGCCGGTGGCGAAGGGGAGCGCACCCGAAGCGATCAGGGCGGTTATCTGACCCAGCGAGTGGCCGGCGAACGACGAGATGTCGGTGCCGATTTCCGTTTTTTCGGTTTCCCAGCGCACCAGGGAGTGCAAAAGCACGGCCATTTGGGCGGCTTGGGTGGTTTTGAGCTCATCGCCCAGTAAGAGTGGTGCGAGGGAGGTGGCGAGAATTTCTTCGGCGTCTTCGACGAGGCGCCAGGCTGGAAGGTCGCGCAATTCGAGGCCCATACCTGTGGCTTGGGCGCCCTGACCTGGGAAAACAACCGCAACGCTCACGCGTACCAACCTCCTCTCAACGCTCGTGCAGAGCCTTCTGACCCCGTGACTGACGCAATGGTTACACAGATTGGTCGAACGTTGTGATTCGGCTGTATTACGTTTCTATGGCGATGACTTACGATGTGCGACAGCTTGCGGAGGCCGCCGGCCTGTCCGTTGAGGTCGTC
>JACCXE010000505.1 GCA_013697265.1 Actinomycetota bacterium
CTGCGGGCCTGGTTGCGGCCCCACCTCGACGGCTATCCGCCGGACGCCGCCGCGGTGGACCGGGTGCTCGCCGTGGCCCGGGGTGACGCGATCGCGACCGACGTCGTGGCCGGTGTGGCCGTGAGGCGCACTTCGGGTCGGCTACGGGTCGTCCGCGCGTAGCGCGACCCGCTACGTTCTCGCGTCCGTGGACGAACTCGCACGCGTGCTCATCAGTGAGGACGAGTTGCAAACCCGCATCCGTGAGCTCGGCAGGGAGATCACCGCCGATTACGAAGGCCGCGCCCCGCTGCTGGTCGGGGTGCTCAAGGGCGCCTTCGTGTTCATGGCCGACCTGGCCCGCGTGATCGACCTGCCGATCGAGTTCGACTTCATGGCGGTCGCCTCGTACGGTGCGGCGACTAAGAGCAGCGGCGTCGTGCGCATCGTCAAGGACCTCGACCTCGCTCTCGCAGGCCGCGATGTGCTGGTGATCGAAGACATCGTCGACAGCGGCCTCACACTCGGCTACCTGAAGCGCAATCTGCTGGCTCGAAATCCGGCGTCGCTGGAAGTGTGCGCGCTGTTAGTGAAACAGGGCTTACAACGCGACGACCTCCAGTTGAAGTACGTGGGCTTCACGATTCCGCCCGATTTTGTGGTGGGCTACGGCCTGGACCACGTCGAGAAGTTCCGCAACCTGCCCTACGTCGGGATCCCGAACAACCTCTAGGTGTAAAAGTTTGACGGATACCGCGCGCGTTATGGGCGTAGATCATCCAAAACAGCCCGCGGTCCCGAAGGAAAGGCATGCTCGAACTACCGGTAGCCTGCACGTCATGAAGCGGGTGATGCGCGGCGCCGGGATCTACGTACTCCTGGCGCTGATCGCGATTTTGGTCTTGACGACAGTGTTCCGCCCGACTTCGGACCGTAAGAAGTTGTCGCTGAGCACATTCCAAAAGAACGTGGCCGCCGAGCAGGTGCGCACGGCCGAGGTGATCGACGGCTCGGGCAAGGTCCAGGGCGTGTTGAAGTCCGGCACGAAGTACGAGGTCAAGTACCCCGAGGAGTACGTCGACGAGCTCACGTCGATCTTGCTCAAAGCCAACGTCGAGCTCGAGAGCAAAGAAACCAAGAGCAACGTATGGCTGGGGCTGCTCGGTACGTTCCTGCCCTTCGTGCTGATCATCGGAATGTTCGTCTTCATCCTCAACTCGATGCAGGGCGGCGGAAACCGCGTGATGCAGTTCGGCAAGGCCAAGACCAAGCAGGTCTCGAAGGACTCGCCGAAGATCACCTTCGCCGACGTTGCCGGTGCCGACGAGGCAGTCGCTGAACTACAAGAGATCAAAGAGTTTCTCGAGGCGCCGGCAAAGTTCCAGGCCATGGGGGCCAAGATCCCTAAGGGCGTGCTGCTTTTCGGTCCTCCTGGCACCGGTAAGACCTTGCTGGCCAAGGCCGTCGCCGGAGAAGCGGGCGTGCCTTTCTTCTCGATCTCGGGCTCCGACTTTGTCGAGATGTTCGTCGGCGTCGGTGCGTCGCGTGTGCGCGACCTGTTCGAACAGGCCAAGGCCTCGGCTCCCGCGATCGTGTTCGTCGACGAGATCGACGCCGTCGGCCGCCACCGCGGCGCCGGCCTGGGCGGCGGTCACGACGAGCGCGAACAGACGCTGAACCAGTTGCTCGTCGAGATGGACGGCTTCGAGTCCAAGACGGGCGTGATCCTCATCGCGGCCACGAACCGCCCCGACATCCTCGACCCGGCCCTGCTGCGCCCCGGCCGGTTCGATCGCCAGATCGTGGTCGACCATCCCGACCTCGTGGGCCGCGAAGCCATTCTCGCCGTGCACGCCCAAGACAAGCCGCTCAGCCCTGCCGTCGATCTCAACGTGTTGGCGCGTCGCACCCCCGGTTTCACCGGCGCAGACTTGGCCAACCTGATGAACGAGGCGGCGCTGCTCGCGGCCCGCCACGGCTCCAAGCGCATCGGCATGCCCGAACTGGAAGAAGCGATCGACCGTGTCATCGGCGGCCCCGAGCGCAAGACCCGCGTGATGAGCGACCAAGAGAAACTCGTTATCGCCTATCACGAGGGCGGTCACACGCTGGTCGGGCACGTGCTCGAGCACGCGGATCCCGTCCACAAGGTTTCGATCGTGGCCCGCGGCCGCTCACTGGGTTGGACGCTGTCGTTGCCCACCGAAGACCGCTACATCACCACGCGATCCCAACTTCGTCACCGCCTCGCCACGTTGATGGGTGGG
>JACCXE010000514.1 GCA_013697265.1 Actinomycetota bacterium
GTGATGGACGGCGTGACGTCGAGCAGGCCGAAGATGCGCCGGCACGACGCCATGGCCCGTTGGTACAGGTCGAGCGTTTCGCCCAAGCGGGTCAAGGGCCACAGCAGGCGCTGGGTCATGTAGACGAGCACCGAGAACGAACCGAGCGCGAGATCGCCCCGCAGCGCCGCCCGCCCGCCGACCACCAACGTCATGGTGAAGCCGGCCAGGATCGCCATTCGGATAAGCGGCACGAACGCGCTGGAATACCGGATCGCGGCGGCGTTGGCCCGGGCGTAGGCGAGGCTGTCTTGCGCCACGCGGTCAACCTCGCGTTCTTCGGCCGTGAACGCCTTGATCGTGGCCACGCCGCCCAAGTTGTTGGTGAGCGTGTCGGCGATTCGGCCCGCGGCGGCGCGCACCGTGTCGTAGAGCGGTTCGAGCCGCTTCTGAAAGCCCAGCGATCCGATCACGATGATGGGGATCGGCAGGAACGCGAGCACCGTCAGTATCGGCGAGATAACCGTGAACACTGCGCCAACGAGCACCACGTTGGCCGCGGTGAGGATCAGGTCGTGGGCGCCGACGTCGAGGAAACGTTCGAGTTGATTGACGTCGTCGTTGAGCACCGACATCAAGCCGCCCGAGGTCCGGTCCTCGAAATAGGCCATCTCGAGTTCCTGCACGTGGCGGTACGCCTTCATGCGCATGTCGTGTTCGACGGACTGGGCCAGGTTGCGCCACAGCACGTGGGCCACGTAGTCCGTGATCGACTCGGCCACCCAGATGATCACGGTGATGACGGCGAGGATCGTGATCTGGTCGACGCGGCTGTCGACATTGAAGGTGCGCCCGAGCAGCGACTGGTTCTTGCTGACCACCACGTCGACAGCGACGCCGATCAACAGCTCGGGCAGGATGTCGAAGATCTTGTTGAGCACTGAGAACGCGCCGGCGAGCACCATGCGGGGGCGGTGGTGCTCGGCGTTGTCCCACAGCTGACGCAGCGGCGACTGTGCATCACCAAAGTCCTGGTAGGACGCGATTTTCACGTCGCCAAACCTTTCACATCACCCGCCATTACCTCCCTACCGACCGGTAGGTAGACTGGCGCAATGCCAGTACGACAGGAAGACACTGCCCTACTAGAGGCGCTCACCCCAGAGGCCGAGCGGCTGATGGAACGTCACCTGTCCTCAAGCAAGGAGTGGTTCCCGCACGAGTTCGTGCCGTGGAGCCTGGGCCGCGACTTTGAGCCGGGCGAAGAATGGGTTGCCGACGACGCCACGATGTCGCCCGCCGTGCGCGCCGCGCTGGTGGTGAACCTGCTCACCGAAGACAACCTTCCCTATTACTTCCGCACCATCGAGCGGATGTTCGGCGACGACAACGTGTGGGGCGCGTGGTCCAAGCGTTGGACCGCCGAAGAGGGCCGCCACTCCATCGTGATCCGCGACTACCTCACGGTTACGCGCGCCGTCGACCCCGTCGAACTCGAACGTGACCGCATGGCCCAGGTTGGCGCGGGCATCGTCCCCGAACCGCCCACCGCGGCCGAGGGCATGGTCTATGTCGCGCTGCAGGAACTCGCCACGCGCATCGCGCACTTCAACACCGGCAAGCTCCTCAACGATGAGGCCGGTTACAAGGTCATGAAGCGCGTGATGACCGACGAGAACTTCCACTTCATCTTCTACCGCGACCTGTGCACGGCGGCGCTCAAGGTGAATCCGTCGGAACTTGTGATCGCGATCGAGAAGCAGGTGCGCGACTTCGAGATGCCCGGCACCGGGATCCCGAATTTCGGCGAGCGGTCGAAGATGATCGCCAAGGCCGGCATCTACGACATGCAGATCCACCACGAGCAGATCCTCGTGCCGGTCGTGATGCGGGAGTGGGCTGTCGAGTCGCTTGAGGGGCTCACGCCCGAGGCCGAGCAGGCACGCATCGCTCTGGTCGACCGCATCGAGCGCATCGGCCGCATCGCGGCCAAGGCTGCCGAGCGCGCCGCGCGCCAAGCCGACACCCTCTCCGTCCCGGCGTAGTTAGCGTCTGGGCGCCCGCGCCCCCGAACATCCGAAGAGGGTCAGCCGGCTGCATAGTTCGTCGTCGGTCAACGCAGGATGACAGCCTCGTTCGGCGTGAGCTGACCGGTGAAGTCGCCAGCGGTTGTTACTTCGCAGCGCCACTCCCCTTCTGGGAGGAGGACGGGTTTGGGTTCGTCGGTGAAGTTGATGGCGACGACGCGGTGGTCGTCGCCACGCGTGCGTTCGTAGACGAGGGTGCCGGGCGCGCTATCGATCCAGGCGAAGTCGCCGGCCTGGAGGGCGGGTGAGTTCTTGCGGGCGCGGAGGATCGCGCGGTACAGGTCGAGCATGGTGTTGTCGTCGGCTTGGCCCCACGGGATCGGGGCGCGGCAGCCGTCGCGGCCGCCGGGGTCGACCATGTCCTCGGGCGCGACCACCGCGTCTTCGAGCCCGAGTTCCTCGCCCGCGTAGAGAAACGGCGTGCCTCGTTGAGTGAGCAGCAGCACCGCCGCGGAGCGCGCCCGCCCTTCGTGGTTGCCGTAGCGGGTGCGGTGACGTGGCTGGTCGTGGTTCGACAAGACCCAGGTGGGCCATGCGTCCGCGGGCATCTCGTCGATCACGCGGCCGATGCGCTTGCGCCACACGTCGGCGTCCCACGGCGCGAATAGCGGCGGGAAGTTGAACGCCAGGTGTAACTCGTCGTTGTTGCCGTAGTACTTGGCTACGAGTTTGGTGGACAGCAGAAACACTTCGCCCACCGTCGTGCGGTCCCCGTCGTAACCATCGACCAAGGCGCGAACGCCCCGCAGGATCTCGTGGGTGTCGTCGAAGTCGAAGAAGTTGACGCGACCGATCGGGTCGTCCGCGCCGGGCTGGTTGGGCAACAACTCGGGTTTGCCCAACAGGTGGATAACGTCGATGCGAAACCCGTCTACGCCGCGGTCGAGCCAGAAGCGCAACGTGTCGTGCATGGCGGCGACGACTTCGGGGTTGCGCCAGTTGAGGTCGGGTTGCTCGGGCAGGAAGTTGTGGAGGTACACCTGCTGGCGGGTGTCATCGAAAGTCCAGGCCGGGCCGCCGACGAAGTTCGCCTCCCAGTTGTTGGGTGGATCTTCACGTGTGGCGTCGCGCCACCAGTACCAGTCGGCCTTGGGGTTGTCGCGGCTCGACCGGGACTCGACGAACCACGGGTGCTGATCTGACGTGTGGTTCGGCACCCAGTCGAGCAACACCTTGATGTCGCGGGCGTGGGCTTCGGCGATCAACCGGTCCATGTCGGCCAAGTCGCCGAACAACGGGTCGATGTCGCAGTAGTCGGCCACGTCGTAGCCCATGTCCTTCTGAGGCGACGTGAACACCGGCGACAACCAGATCGCGTCGACACCAAGGTCGCTGAGGTAGTCGAGTCGCTGCGTGATGCCGGCGAGGTCGCCCATGCCGTCGCCGTCGGTGTCGAGAAAGCTGCGGGGATAGATCTGATAGACGACGCCCGTCTTCCACCAAGGCTCAGCCATACATCGCAACGTACGCGTTCTGAGTGCGTTTCCAGGGCGACCGTGCGCACAAACGCACTCAGAACGTGAGGAGCTTCAGGCGCATCGCTGATTCCCGTTAGGGAGTGGGGCGCGTGCTCAGGTCGGCTGTGACGGTCCGCGTCTGGTTGTTGCGAATGAAGGTGATCCGCACGGGGGTGCCCGGTGTGTGCGCTTTGACAGCCGCGCCGAGCGCGGCGGCACCATCAACGGCCTTGCCGTCGACCGCGGTGATCAGGTCGCCGGGCTTGATGCCGGCTTTGGCGGCGGCCGAACCGGCGTCGACGCTGGCGATGAGGGCCCCCCGGCTGCCGTCGGCCGGATCGCTGGAGCGCACGCCGAGGTAGCCGGCGGCGGCAGCCGCGGTGTGATTGCGCAGACGATCGAGGATGGGCACCGCGTTGTCAATCGCGATGGCAAAGCCGATGTTCTCAGCCGACGAGCCCTGACCGCTGGCCGCGACCGCGCTGTTGATGCCGATCACTTTGCCGGTCGCGTCGACCAGGGGGCCGCCCGAGTTTCCCGAGCTGATCGAGGCATCGGTTTGGATCAGGCCCGTCATCGTGGACTCGCCGGTGTCGAGCGTGCGGTCGAGGGCGGACACGATGCCGCGCGTAACAGTTGGCCCGCCGCGCAAGGCCAGTGCGTTACCAATGGCGACCACGTCGTCGCCCACCTTCACGTCGGCGGACTTGCCGAGCCTCGCCGCGGGCAGGCCGCTTACGTCCGCGATCTTGAGTAGTGCCAGGTCGTTGTCAGCGTCTTCACCCACGACGGTGGCCGTGCGGGCCTGCGATTCGCCGGCCAGGGTGACCTTCACGCTCGAGGCGCCGTCGATCACGTGCGCGTTGGTCATGATCTCGCCGTCGGAGCTGATGATCACGCCGGTGCCCGCGGCTTCGCCCGAGCCCCCGAAGGGACCGGGCCGTGTGATCGCCGCACGGATCGACACCACCGAGGGCCCCACGGCGTCGACGACGCCGGCGACGTTGAGCTTGGTACCCGACAGCGCCAAGGACCGAGCGGCCGAGTTGGCCGAGTTGGCCGAGGGGGCGTTGCCGAAAATGGTGGGGGCACCGCCGCCATCAAGCGCATGCGTCGCTATAGCGGCGGTGCCACCGGACAGCACGGCAACCGCGATGAGCGCGGCCGTGCGCCTCGACCACTTCGGGGAAGATGTGGTCGGAGCGGGCTCGGCCGGCGGTTGAACGTCGGGCGGCTCTGGGGCAAGAGGCGTTTCGACGGGGGGAGAGTCGCCGGCAGTTGCGTCATCGAGGAGCGTGCTGTCCATGTCGTTCATGGTGCCCTCCCCGTCTGTGGACTCGCTGTGAACCATTTACGAGCTTGCTG
Organism: Actinomycetota bacterium; assembly: GCA_013697265.1. Lineage (GTDB taxonomy): Bacteria > Actinomycetota > Acidimicrobiia > Acidimicrobiales > JACCXE01 > JACCXE01. Next base: position 4,889 of record JACCXE010000514.1, read on the forward strand.
CAAGCGGCAGACTGATGGCGAAGCGCGCGCCCTCGCCCTCGGCCGACGTCACGGTTGCCGTGCCGCCGTGGGCGCGGGCGATCGCGTCCACGATGGCCAAGCCGAGGCCGGTGCCACCGTGCGTGCGCGATTCGTCGGCCCGGTAGAACCGTTCGAACACGTGGGAGGCGACGTCGTCGGGCATGCCCGGCCCCTCGTCGGACACCGCGAGCTCAACCGTGCCGTCATCTACTCGCACCGTCACCCGCGCCGGGGTGTCGCCGGCCGTGTGGGATCGCACATTGGCCAACAGGTTGGCCACGACCTGGCGCAGGGCGGGCTCGTCGGCGTGCACCACTGCGGGCACCACGCTGACGTCGATCGGCCGCTGGGGTTCCACGGCGCGGGCATCGGCAACGGCGTCGTTGGCGACCTCGGCCAGGTCGACGTCACGGCGCTCGACCGCTTGTTCCTGATCGAGGCGGGCCAACTGCAACAGGTCTTCCACGAGCACGCCCATCCGTTTGGCCTCGCTCTCGATGCGGCGCATCGCGTCGGCCATGTGCGCATCCGCGTTCAAGCCGCCGGCGCGGTACAACTCGGCGTAGCCACGGATAGAGGTAAGCGGCGTGCGCAGCTCGTGCGACGCGTCGGCCGCGAAGCGCCGGACCTTGGCCTCGGATGCTTCGCGGGCCCGGAACGCGTCTTGAATGCGATCGAGCATGGCGTTCAACGACGCGCCGAGCCGGCCTGCCTCGGTTCGTTCGTCGGGGTGCTCGACGCGCAGTGACATGTCGCCGCCGGTGATCTTCTCCGCGGTGTCGGCCATCGCCGCGATCGGGTACACGCCGAGGCGGATCATCCACCACGACACGAAGGCCAACGCTGCAAGCGCGGCGATCGTGGCCGCGACCAGGATTTGGCGGGTGTGGGTGAGCGTGTCCTGCACGCCGTCGAGGCTGATGCCGAGCACGCTGATCTGCGCTTTGAAGCGGCTGGCCACTACCACCACCCGCCATTCGCCCCGGCCGGCTATCGATCCCGACGTGAACGGCTTGATGTCTTCGCCCACATCGGTGAGATGCGCGCTGACGTCTCTGGTCGTGAGCTTGGGCGCCGGCCGCTGCTGGGGGTCGTAGCCGCCGACGGCAGTGAGCGTGCCGGTGCTGAGGTCGCCGACGGCCTGGAAGTACTCGGTGAAGGCCTCGTTGCGTTCGGCGTTCTGCCCACGGCCCGGCCCTTTTCCGCCGCCACGGCGATCGCCGATCGAGCCTGCAGTGACGAGTTGATGGTCGACCCGGTTGACGAGGAACGACTTGAACGTGGACGAAATGGCGACGTTGGAAATCACCAGCACCGCCGCAACGGCGATGAACCCGATGATGACGCGACGACGCAGGGACATGTGGTCTGCGTTACGCGGCGGGGCGCAGCGAGTAGCCCACGCCGCGCACGGTCTGAATCAGCGGCGGGCCCAGCTTGTCGATCTTCTTGCGCAGGTACGAGATGTAGGTCTCGACCACGGTGGCGTGACCACCGAAGTCGTACTGCCACACGTGGTCGAGGATCTGGTTGCG
>JACCXE010000047.1 GCA_013697265.1 Actinomycetota bacterium
CCGGTAGCACTACGCACTGCAAAGACGGCCAGCAGATCAAACTCGTGCTCAACAACCCGGCGCCGTGCACGCCTCGCTTCAGCGGTGACAACGGTGGCGCCACCTACCAGGGCGTCACCAAGGACGCGATCAAGGTGATCCGCTTCCGAGCAAAGCCAAACGAGCAGGTCGACGCCATTCTCGCCGGTAAGGGCCTCGCCACCTCGGCCCAAGACGACAAGGCCTTCCAAGACGTCGCGCTCGCCTTCATCAATAAGAACTACGAGTTCTACGGCCGCAAAATCGTGCTCGAGGATGTAGTGGGCAACTGTCCGACCACCCCTCCCGACTACGACGCCTGCAACGCGGCGGCGCAGGAAGTGGTCAAGAAAAAGCCGGCGCTCATCTACTGGAACACCTCCCTGTATGCATCGGTGTTCGACATCTGGGCCAAGGCCGCAATCCCCGTCATCGGCGGCTCAGCATTCGACGCGAAGCTGTACACCGAGCGCCGGCCCTACCGCTACGACGTGGCGATGGACGGTACCCAATCGGCCGACCACATCGCCGAGTACTACTGCAAGAAGATGGCGAAAAAGAACGCCGACCACTCCGGTACCGTCATCCACTCCCGCGTCGGCGGCCGGAACCAGGTGCCACGCAGGCTGGGCATCGTGGTGCCAGAGATCGAGGCAAACGTCCTCACGGCCAAGCGCGTGGCGGAAAAGGTGAAGGCATGCGGCGGCGGCGACACGCCGATCTTCACCTACGAGTCCGACATCGAGCGCGCCAACGAACAGACGCAAGCCACCGTGGCCGGCTTGATTGAGAACAAGGTCACTACGGTCACGTGCATGTGCGACCCGATCGCGCCGGTGTTCCTTACTGAGGGCATGACGAGGAACTCCTACTTCCCCGAGTTCATGCTGCCCGGCCTCGGTCTGCTCGACTACGACGTCCTCGGCCAGCTCTATCACCCTGCGCAGATGGCCCACGCCTTCGGCCCAAGCCAGCTTGGCCAGTCGACAAACCTCGATGCCACGGATCCGGCACTGGTGTGGCGGGCCATGGGTAAGAGCGGCCACCCGTGCGGTAAGAACGGGTGCGGCCTCAACTGGGCGTTCGTGAACCAAGTGGGGATCGCCATCCAGGCGGCAGGGCCCAACTACAACCCGCTCAACCTTGAGCGCGGCATGCTCAGCCTGAAGCCCACCGGTGGCTTCGACCCGCCCCGCAACCCGGCGGAGGTGCTGTACAAGTACGGCCCCGGTGACTACACCGGCGCGTCCGACGTGCGCGAGGTCTACTGGAGCTCGTCATCGAAGTCACCGGTCAATGGTGAACCAGGTGCCTACGTTGCGACCGACGGCGGTCGGCGCCACACGCTGGGGAACTGGCCGTCGAACGGGCTGGGCGCAATCCCGGTCGCGCCGAACTAAGCAGCAGCGCCCAATGTTGTCGGTGTTTGAGCGAGCCCGCGCGTCCTCGTTGTTTGAGCGAGCCGGCGCGGTCTGGAACCACCCCCGCTACGGCGTAGCAGTGAAGCTCGCGGTCGGCTACATCCTGTTCATAGAGATCGCGATCCAGCTCGTCTTTGGCCGCGTGAGGCTGCTGGGCCTAGACGTGGGGCGCTTCGACCTCGCCGTCCCCCGTGGCGAGATCCTGGGCGGCGCGGTAATCGGTGTGCTCTACGCCCTCGTAGGCATGGGGCTGATCCTGGTGTACCGGGCCAACCGCATCATCAACTTTGCCCAGGCTCAGCTCGGCGCCGTGCCCGCAGTCGTAGCCCTGTTGCTCATCGCCAAGCACGGCTGGCCGTATCTCGCCGCCATCCCCGTGATGCTCGTGGGTGCTGCGGTGCTGGGCGCCACGGTTGAGGTCACGTTGGTGCGGCGGTTCTCCAACGCGCCCCGCCTGATTCTCACCGTTGTGACCATCGGCATCGGCTTGCTCTTGCTGATCCTCGAGTTTTACTCCAAGAAGTTGGTCGGGGGCGACCTGATCGACTCGGTCGGCCTCACCTTCCCCACGCCGTTCCAGAACTTCCGGTTCCACATCGGACCGAGCACCCTTTCGGGCGACCACCTCTTCGCCGTCGTCGTTGTGGCGGTGCTGGTGGCTGCGCTCAGCGCGTTCTTCCGCTTCACCGACATCGGCATCGCAGTGCGAGCTTCGGCGGAAAACGCCGAGCGCGCCTCGCTGCTGGGCATTCCGGTGAAGCGGGTGTCGACAATCGTCTGGATCCTGGCGGCGGTGCTCTCTGCGGTCGGCGTCTTCCTGCGCACGCCGCTGGTAGGCCTGCCGCTGTCAGGTTTTGTGGGACCTTCGCTCCTGTTGTTCGGGCTCGCGGTCGCGGTAATCGCGCGGATGGAGAGCCTGCCCACCGCCTTCGTTGGCGGCATCCTCATCGGCGTCATCGATCGCGCCGCGTTGTTCTCGACCCGGCGCGCCGCGCTGGCAAACGCCGTGATGTTCGTTGTCGTGGTCGTTGCGCTCCTCGCCCAGCGCTCGAAATTGTCGCGGGCCATGGATACGGGCGTGTCCACGTGGCAGGCCGTAAAGGAGATCCGGCCCACCCCGATTGAATTACGCGACCTTCCGGAGGTACGGGCCGCTCGTATCGCGCTCTACGTGATCGGCGGTGGGCTGGCGCTGGCGGCGCCGTGGATCTTCGGCAGCTTTAAGACTTCGGCGGCCACTCTGATCGTGCTCTACGCCATGATCGGTGTATCGCTGGTGATTCTCACCGGATGGGCGGGCCAGATCTCCCTCGGGCAATACGCCATCGCCGGAATCGGTGCCGCAGTGGCCGGTGGACTGGCGGCCAACCACGGCTGGGACTTCTTCGGAGCGCTCTTTACCGGCGCCCTCGCCGGCGCGCTCGTGGCCGTGCTCGTAGGCCTACCGGCGCTGCGCATCCAGGGTCTGTTCCTGGCCGTGACCACACTGGCCTTCGCCTTCGCGGTGCAGAACTTCATCCTGCGTCGTGAGTTCTTCGGTTGGCTGCTGCCGAAAGACAACAGCTTCACCGACCGTCCCGTGCTCTACGAGCGTTGGGACCTGACCTCCTCCTCGAAGATCCTTGGTGTCACCGTCGACGGCGACGCCAAGTTCTATTTCGTCTGTCTCGCCTTCCTCGTGCTGGTGCTGGGCATGGCCCGATCGTTCCGCCAATTGCGCTCGGGGCGCGTGTTGATCGGCGTGCGTGACAACGGCCGCGTGATGCAGGCCTTTGGTGTAAACCTCGCCAGTACGCGTTTAGCCGCCTTCGCCGTCTCCGGCTTCATTGCCGGCCTCGCCGGAGCGCTGCTTGCGTACCAGAACGTGGTGTTCTCGCCGGGGGCGTTTAGCCCCGAACAATCGATCTCGCTGTTCGTAATGGCGGTAACGGGCGGCGTCGGATCACTGTTGGGCGCCGTGCTCGGTGCCATTTACCTCATCGGCGTGCCGCTGTTACCCGGCTTGCGCGGCATCGAGCTCATCGACCTGCTCACCAGCGGATTAGGGGTGCTCATCGTGCTGCTGTTCCTGCCCGGCGGTTTCGCCGAAGGTGCCTACCGGCTGCGCGACCAGTTCCTTCGTAAGGTGGCGGAGCGGCACAACATCGTGGTGTCCAGCCTCGTCGCGGACGTGCGGGTGGAAGCGCCGGCCGACGAGGTCCTCGAACACGCAGCCGAGCACGTGGCCGAAGTTGAAGAAGCCGAGGTGGCCGACGAGGACGCCAAGCCCGAACTCGTTAGGCCGTCGGCATGAACGCAGTCAAAGAGCGCCTCGCCCGCCTGACGGGCGGCGAACCGGTCTTCCCGCTTGGCCTCCTCTTCGTTCTGAACTTTGTCGACGAGCTCGACCA
>JACCXE010000401.1 GCA_013697265.1 Actinomycetota bacterium
CGAGCGCGACACGGGCGGTGCGCCGATCGTCGGTCTCGTCGTGCTCTCGGCGCTCTACTTCTTCGACGAGTTCGACACTGCCGCCTTCGGCGTGCTGGCGCCCGACATCGAGCGGTCGTTTCACCTGACCGACGAAAAGTTCGCGTCGCTGATCATTCTCAACGCGTCGCTTGTGCTGATGCTGGCGATTCCGGTGAGCTACCTCGGCGACCGCGTGAAGCGCACGCCGCTCGTGGTGATTTCCGGCGTGATGGCCGGTGTCTTCTCCCTCGGAACGGGCCTCGTCACGACCACGGCGCTACTTGTGTTCGTGCGCTTCGGTAATGGCCTCGGGCTGCTGGCCAACGGCCCGATTCACAACTCGCTGCTGGCGGACTACTACGAGCCGGATCGACGAGCGTTGGTGTACGCCGACCATCAGAGCGCGCTGCGTCTCGGAGCGATCGCCGGGCCCGCCGTTGCCGGCGGTGTGGCCGCCCTCTTCGGCTGGCGCGCCGCGTTCGTGATCCTGATCGTGCCGATCCTCCTCACGACGTTCGTCGCCACGCGGCTGAAGGAACCGGTTCGGGGCGCCACCGACGACCCGGACAACGCGGTCGAAGTCGCCAGCGACCCGGCCAAGTTCCGAGATTCGGTACGCATGTTGTGGAACGTCCGCACGTTGCGGCGTCAATACATCGGCTCGATGTTCCTCGGCGCTGGGCTCATTCCGCTCGCCGCCTATCTCCCGCTTTACCTCGAGCGGGTGTACCACCTCGGCCCCGGATGGCGCGGTGTGATCGGTGGAGTCAACGCCGGCTTCACGTTCTTCGGTGTGCTCAGGGGCGGGAAGTGGACCGCCGGGTGGTTCGCCAAAGACATGGGCGAGCCGCTTCGACGGGCCGCGCTCGCGCTGGCCGTCACCGGCATAGGCCTCGCCGCCATTGCCGCGGCCCCGTTCATGGCGATGGCGATTGCCTTCGGTTTCGGCACCAGCTTCGCCATCGGCACCTACTCGGCGCCAGCTCTCGCTACGCAGTCCCTCGTGTCACCCGCCCGAGCCCGCACATTGTCGTTCGGGTTCTTCGCGCTCTTCCTCGTGGTTGGCGTCGTGGTTTTGTTCGGCGGCACGGGTCTCATCGCCGTGTCCGACGACCACGGCATCCGCTGGGGTGTCTTCGTGCTCAGTCCCTTCTGGTTGATCGGCGCCGCCTTCTTGTACTCGGCGGCGCGCTTCGTCGAAGACGACGTGAAGAAGGCGATGCGCAACTTGCAGTCCGTCGTGGAACTCCGGCGCCAGCGCCTAGATGCCGGGGAGCGGTCGATGCTGTTGTGTGCCGGTGTCGACGTGGCGTATGACTCGGTGCAGGTGCTGTTCGGCGTCGACTTCGAAGTGAAAGAAGGCGAAGCGGTCGCGCTGCTCGGCACCAACGGCGCCGGCAAGTCGACGTTGCTCAAGGCCATCTCCGGATTGGTCGCCACGAGCGGCGGCGCGATCTTCTTCGACGGCCACGACATCACCTCCTTCGACCCCCAGCGTGCCGCCAAGCTCGGCATCGTGCAGATGCCCGGTGGCCGCAGCATCTTCCCGACGCTCACCGTTAACGAGTCCCTGCGTCTCGCCGGGTGGATGTACAAGCGACGCGAGCCGAAATACGTCACCGAAGTGACCGAGCAGGTGCTCAGCTACTTCCCTGTCTTGCGCGAGCGCGGCACCCAACTCGGCGGCAACCTCTCGGGCGGCGAGCAGCAGATGCTTGGCCTCGCGATGGCCTTCATCGCCAAGCCTCGCCTGCTGATGATCGACGAGCTCAGTCTCGGCCTGGCGCCCACGATCGTCACCCAATTGGTTGAGATCGTGAAGAGGCTGCATCAAGAGGGCACCACGCTCATTCTCGTCGAGCAGTCGGTCAATGTTGCGTTGACCGTGGCCGATCGAGCCGTGTTCATGGAGAAGGGCGAGGTGCGCTTCAGTGGCCCGACGTCGGAACTGCTCGAGCGGGGCGACATCCTGCGCTCGGTGTTCCTCGAAGGCGCGCACGCGCACACGAACGGCAGCGGCAACGGCAAGCGAGCGAACGCCAAAGGCAAGGCGCCCGCGGTTGCCCGCGCCCCGATCCCGACAGACGCGCCGGTTGTGCTCAAGTTGACCGAAGTGTCCAAGTCGTTCGGCGGTATCCGCGCCGTGGACCGAGTGTCGTTCGATCTGCACGAGAACGAGATCCTCGGCCTGATCGGGCCGAACGGTGCCGGCAAGACCACCGTGTTTGA
>JACCXE010000074.1 GCA_013697265.1 Actinomycetota bacterium
GTTCACCACCGTCGCGATCGGCGTGGCGCCGGTAAGGCCGCGCATCGCGTCGAGCATCTCGGCTGTGAGCTTCAAGTCGAACAGCGTGTCAACCAACACGCTCGCGCCGTCACCGGCGACCAGTCCGGCGTTGCTCAACCCCCATCCGCCATGGGGCAACAGCCACGCGTGCACGCCGTCGGCCACCTCGTGCAGGCCACGCGTGTAGGCAGTCATCGCCAACGAATCTACGACTACACACGGCTACGGTGCCGGGCATGGACGAAGTATCGATCGACATCGACGCACCCCGCGCCAAGGTCTGGGGCCTCATCTCCGACTTCAGCAACATGGGCAAGTGGAGCCCCGAGTTGCGCCGCATCATCTGGCTCGGCGGCGTCAAGGCACCTGCGGTGGGCGCACGGTTCATGGGGATCAACCGCCACGGCATCGTCGCTTGGCCAACGATCTCGAAGGTGACTAAATGCGAGGAGGGCGACCAAATCGAGTGGGAAGTGTCGACGTCGAGCACCCGTTGGGGTTACCGCTTCGACGACACCGCCGACGGCGGCACCCGCGTCACCGAATACCGCGACGCGTACAAGAACACGCCTGCGGTCATCAAGCTGACTCAGCGCAGCGGCATCATCGGCCGCGACCGCGACGCGCTGCTGCAAGCCGGGATGCGCACGACGCTCGAACGCGTGAAGGCCGCCGCCGAAGAGCGTTAAAAAGTCGCTACACCCCTCGGCGGCCTCAAGTGGTGAGCGCGACAACTCCTGATCTGGAGGTGTCGTGTTGGGACGGAGGCCTTGGCTTGATGAGGTGGCGGTGGCTGCGGCGTTGGAGGCTGTTGTTGGTGGGGTGACCGCCGTCTGGCAACGTTGAGGGATGGACCAGACGAAGCAACTCAAGGCGCGCCAAGTCAGCGATAGCGAAGGCTTGGCAGACTGGCGGGTGCTGCTGAGCACGCTGCAGTCGTCGTTCAGCACCGGATCGTTTGCGAAGGGCGTCGAGTTCGCCGCCCGCATCGCCGCGGCGGCCGACGCGGCTAACCATCACCCCGACCTGACGATCACGTACCCGCGGGTCCACGTCCTTCTCACGACGCATGACCCCAAGGGCCTCACTACGAGCGATGTCGACCTGGCCAGAACGATCTCGGCGATCGCCGTCGAGCTCGGCGTAACCGCAGAACCGACGGCCGTCACGCAACTGGAGATCGCCATCGACGCGCTCGACATTCCCGCCGTCAGGCCGTTCTGGGAGGCGGTGCTCGGCTACAAGTCCAACAACGACGAGGACAGTGTCGACCCCTTTGGTCGCGGCCCGACGTTCTGGTTCCAGCAGATGGACGCACCGCGCCCGCAGCGCAACCGCATCCACGTTGACGTCAGTGTCCCGCACGACGTCGCCGGCAAGAGGATCGCCGCCGCGCTCGCGGCCGGCGGCACTCTCGTCTCTGACGCCGCCGCTCCCGCGTTCTGGGTTCTCGCCGACGCCGAGGGCAACGAGGCCTGCATCTGCACCTGGCAGGCGCGCGACTAGCTCGGTATTCGCGAGATACGCGGCATCACCGCAGAACCCTTGTCATCGCCGCGCGCCGAAGTGGAGCCGCTGGGGAACGTCGCCGTCGAAGTCGAGGAACACGAGCGGCAGTGGAGTCGGCGACGTCGCGGTCGCGGCGATGAACAGCTCGCCGTCGACGGGTTGCGCGGTGAGGATGACGTCCTCGCGCTTGAGCCTCTCGGCCAGTTCGCCCGTGCTGCTGATCGTGGCCTTCAGTCCGGCGCCGTTGCGTGTGACGGTCATCGCCACGTTCAAGCGCTTGAACGCGAGCAAGTCGGCTGCGGTCGAATTGATTAGACCCGCGGGACCGGCCGAGCGCGGCGCAGGTTGCGACGTAACGCTCGAGGTTGTCATCGTCGCGTCCGGTGTCGATGATGTGGTCGCCGCCGACGCCGCTGCGGTGGCTGAGCAGGTCACGGAGCGTGAGACGTGCCGTCACGTCGGCGTCGGCGAATCTCAGATCCGGCAGGTAGGTCACCACCGCGAAGACCGACACCTCGTCGCCGTGCAAGATGCCGAGGACTGTGCCTGGCACCTCGCACCCGGGAGTACAGCGTCGAGTCGGTCTTGCACTTGTCCTCCTAGATCAGGCCCGGACGCAGCACGCGTCCGGAGCGGGCACCCGAGAACTCACCGTCGTCGACGACTACCTCGCCGCCGAGCACAACCCACGGGATGCCGGTGGGCGACGCGTTCGGAGCGGCGTAGGTGCCGGCGTGGTCGACCGTGTCGGGGTCGAAGACGGCGATGTCGGCGATTGCGCCCGGTTGCAGCGTCCCTCGATGCAGGAGGCCGAACTGGGCGGCGGTGGCTGATGTCATCTTCCGCACGGCCTGCTCGATGCCAAGGACGCCGCGCCGCCGCACGAACTCTCCCAACAGCCAAGGAAACGTGCCCCACGTGCGGGGATGCTGGACGCCAAGAGGCGGCCCGTTGTCGGACCCGACGCCCAGGAGCGGATCGGCCATGAGGCGCTCGACGTCGGTGTCGTCCATCAGGTGCACGACGATCATGGCGCTCGGATCATCAGTGACGAGCTGGCACAGCACAACAAAGGCGTGCTGTCCGCGCTCCTGGGCGACGTCGGCCAGAGTTCGGCCGACGAGCGAGCCGTCGAGATGGCCGATGATTGTCGTGCGCTCGGGCGATGCGGGCTCCCAGAGCGTGGACGGCTGGAATTCGTCGCGCAGCGCGGCGAGCGAGGCGGGGTCCGCTGCCGCGGCCCGAATTCGATCGAAGCCCCCTTCCAACGCGTCGGGCGGTAGGAGCGCGGCCAAGAACGTCGAGCCCGCCATGTACGGGTATTGATCGCCACGCACGTCTACGCCGTCGAGCCGTCCGCGATGGATCGCGGCGAGCATCTGGTCGGCGCCGCCCCAGTTCGCCGTGCCGCTGACCTTGCAATGCGAGATCTGCACCCGGCATCCCGCTCGTCGGCCGATCTCCACTGCTTCGCTGATCGAGTCGACAACGTGGTTGGCCTCGTTGCGCATGTGCGTTGTGTACGGACGCCCCCAGCGGCCGGCGACTGCGGCTACGGCAACCAACTCGTCGGTGTCGGCGTACGTGCCCGGCACATAGATGAGCCCGCTCGACAGGCCCGCCGCGCCCGCAGCCATGGCCTCGTTCGCGAGGTCGCGCATCGCGTCGAGCGCGCCGTCGGCAAGCTCGCGGCGCGTGCCGTTGGCGCACAACCGCAGCGTGCCGTGGCCGACCAGCGGTGCGATGTTGTTCGTCGGGCCCGCCGCTGTGACTTTGTCGATGTAGTTCGCGAAGCTCATCGGCTCGGGCTCGAACCCGGGGAACAGATCACCCCAGGCTTCGCGGGCGTGGGCCGCGGCGACGTCGTTCAGCGGCGCCAACGAGAAGCCGCAGTTGCCGACGACCTCGGTGGTGACGCCTTGGAGCAACTTGAACGGTTGCGGCTCCGACATGAACGCGACTCCGTCGGAGTGAGCATGGGCATCCACGAATCCCGGCGTCACGCAATGCCCCGTCACGTCGATGCTGCGGCGGGCGGGCCCGAGGTCGCGGCCTACGGCGACCACCCGGTCGCCACGGACCGCCACGTCAGCCGTGCGAGCGGGCGCCCCGAGTCCGTCGTGGACGGATCCGCCCTGGAGGAGGAGATCGTGCATAGCAGCAGGCTCGCGCAGATCGTTGATCGTGGGATCAGCCGAGCGAACCGATATTGCGCCGCCGGTTGTGCCGCCACCACGATGATCGGCCACCGGCAGACATGGAACACTGCTTGAGTGGCCAAACGAAGTGAGGTGCTCGAAGCGGTTGGCGCCGAGCGCGCCGCGCACGCGGCCGCGGCCCGGGCTGGAGTCGAGGTCGCCGAGCTCTCCAGCCTCGATCATCTACGGGCGGCCGCGGACCTATTCGTCGAGGTGTGGGGCGTCCGAGCCGATTTGGGGCCCATTTCGCCCGACATGTTGCGGGCGTTCGCACACTCCGGGAACTACGTCGCGGGAGCACGGGCTGGGTCCGCGCTCGTCGGCGCGTCCGTCGCCTTCCTGGCCAACGCTGGATCCGGATACAAACTGCACTCCCATATCACGGGCGTAACCGCGGCGGGGCTGTCCAAGGGCGTCGGGTTCGCCCTCAAGATTCACCAGCGAGCGTGGGCGATCGACCGCGGGTTGCCGGTGGTCAGCTGGACCTTCGACCCACTGGTGCGGCGGAACGCGTACTTCAACCTCACAAAACTTGGCGCCACGGCAAACAGGTTCTTGGTGAACTTCTACGGCGAGATGGCCGACAGCCTCAACGCGGGCGACGAAAGCGATCGGTG
>JACCXE010000096.1 GCA_013697265.1 Actinomycetota bacterium
GTACCGGCTTCACGACTGTGGAACTCGCCCAACGTTGCGGAGCCGCGAGCCGGGTAGTAGCGGTTGACCCGTGGCGCGCGGGATTGGACCGGCTGGGCCGAAAGCTGGCGTATCACGGCCTCCGGAACGTCGAACTAATGGCCTGTGGTGTGGAGGATGCCGTTCTCGCCGCGGGCACCGTCGACCTGGTGATCGCGAATCTCGGACTCAACAACTTCGAGCGGCCGACGGAGGTGTTCGCCGCGTGTCGGCGCATGCTTCGCAGCGATGGAGTTCTTGCGCTAACCACGAATTTCAGTGGCCATATGGTCGAGTTCTATGACGTGTTCCGCGACGTCCTTGCCGATCACGCCCTCGACGAGGCCGTCGTCGCGCTAGACGCGCATGTCGGTCACCGCGGAACGTACGAACAGCTGCGCGCCATGCTCGAAGCCGCACGCTTCGAAGTCGTCGAGCGACACTCAGCTTCGGTTCGCTTCCGATAGTGGACGGCAGCGCGTTCCTGCGGCACCGTTTCATCCGAGTCGCGTTCCTTCAGGACTGGAAAGGTGTGGTGCCCGGCGGCCACCACGACGAGGTGTTCCGCGACATCGAAGAACGGCTGAACGACGTGGCGCGACGGGACGGCGAGTTCGCCGTCTCAGTCCCGATCGATTACATCGCGGCGCGGCCATCGATTGAGGTACCGCAAAATGCGCATTGACCCCTAAGCCACCGGGTGACTTGGCCCCCGCGCTGCAGTTCCGGCGGCCGCCCGATCGTCTTAGCGTCGCTCGATGGAAGTGACTATTCGCGCGGCGGCTGTGACCGACGCCGCGGCAGTGCTCGCTCTCTGGCGCGACGCGGAGGCAGAACCCAGCCACACGGACGACGTCGACAGCGTGAGGCAACTGATGAGGCGAGACCCGGGAGCGTGTCCGGTTCGTGAAGGGCTGACTCGCGCGTACGGCGAGTACTGGTCAAGCGAGAGGCCGGAGAGTCGGCAGCTGTTCGGCGCCGTGACCCGAGCGCCCGAACAGCCAGGCCAGAAGAGTCGATGTGGGCGCTTCTACGGACTCGCCCGACCCGCCGTCATCCATTCGCCAATCGCAGTCCGTTGCCGATGCGCTGATCGTCGTTCCGAGCCGTGTCCGTCGGCGCGCGACTCTGTCGAGCAAGATCTGCGCGACCGGCACGGGCGTTTCGGCGAAGGTTGGTCCCGAGCGCAAGTCGACGAGATGTATCTCCAACTCCTCCAGCCGCATCGCTAGTACCGAGTCCGCCGCAATCTTGGGTGGGTTCGGTCCGCCGGAACTGAACTCCACCGTCGCATTCCACGAGTCGTCATCCAGCGTTGCCGCCTCAACCGTGAATGAATGCGTCGCGTGGACGAGATCGGCGACGATGACTTCGCTCTGGCGTGACGACCCCGCCTCGATGTCCGCTGTCCGGTTCAAGGGGGATGCGTACATCCGAACGGCCTCTCCTGATCGCGCTGCGAGGAGCAGGCCCCGCAGCCCGTCTGCGTTTCGGGCGAGGTGTGTGAGGACATGAGCCCGCGACCATCCGGGGAGGTCCGATGCGTGCCGGAGATCGTTCTCCGAAAGCTGCTCGCAGGCGGTGTCTAAGCGGCGGGCGGCGTCGTCGAGTTGGGCGAAGACCGTGTGCCGATCCATTCACGAAGACTACGAGCGGCGCCCGAGCGGCGCCCGAGCGGCGCCCGAGCGGCGAGCGACGGTTGTCGTCATGCGATCATCTGGCGGTGGGCCGCTTAGTCACGTGTTGGTCCGCGAGGCGCGGGCGGAGGAGTTCGACCGGATCGGTGAGCTCATCGTGGGCGCCTACGACTCGATCGCCGGCTCGGTGACAGATCCGGAATACAACGAAACGTTGCGTCGCGTCCACGAACGCGCCGACGCAGTTCCCGTTTTGGTTGCAGTTGGCCCGACCGGCGATGTCATCGGCTCGCTCACCTACGTACCTGGACCGGGCCCTTTTGCTGAACTGGCGAGACCGGGTGAGGCAGAGATACGTATGTTCGCCGTCGCGCCCGACGCCCGTGGCGCGGGCGTCGGGGGCGCACTGCTTGACGCGGCGATCAATAGGGCAATCGAGACCAAGCGGCGTGCCATCGTCTTGTCGACTTCATCTTGGATGTCCGCGGCGCAGCGCCTCTATCGAACGCGTGGATTCGAGCGCGACGTGGCACTCGATCGGTTCGACGACTCAAGCGGCACTCGGTTCGAGTTGTTTGCGTACCGGTTCGCGTTCGGCGGATAGCCAGTAGCGGGAGGTCGACGGCACGACGAACCTGTCCGTGGCGCCGGCGATGCCACTTCGTGCCCCACCTGTCGGCCCAGCCCGCGTCTACGTTGCGGTGATGCGGGTCTTGATTACTGGGGCGGGGCGTGCGATTGGTGCGGCCACCGCCGCCGTGTTGCATAGCCGCGGTTGCGAGGTTGTTGCGACGGCTCGCGATGTCGGGCTGCTCGGTGATGTGCCGGCGGCGTTGCGGCTGGAGTTGGACGTCACGGATGACGGTTCGGTCGCGGCATGCATGGCCGCAGCCGGTGAGATCGACGTCTTGGTGAACAACGCGGCGATCGCGGAGGCCGGGCCGTTGGAGCGTTATCCGTTGGACCGGTTGCGGGCCGCCCTTGAGACGAACACGATCGGCGCGCTGCGAATGGTCCAAGCCGTCACGCCTGGGATGCGGGATCGCGGCCGTGGCGTGATTGTCAACGTGAGTTCGGTGAACGGGCGGGTGAGCGCGCCGCTTGAGGGTGCGTACGCGGCGAGCAAGTTCGCGTTGGAGGCCCTAAGCGAGTCCTTGCATTTTGAACTCGGCCACTTCGGAATCAGAACCGTGATCGTCGAGCCCGGGTACATCGCGCCGGGCATGAAGCAGAGTCCTCGGTGGGGACTGGAGGCGCCCTATGACGAGCTCGCGGATCAGTGGTGGGGCGCGGACTCGAAGCTGCTCGGCGAGGATGGCCGACCCGGCCCGGAGATTGTCGGTGAGGCCATATGGGACGCGATCACCACTGACTCGCCGCGACTGCGTTGGCCGGTTGGTGCCGACGCGGAGATGATCCTCGCGGCGCGGGCGCAGCTTGACGACGAGTCGTTCGAAGCCGCCATGCGGTCGACTCTCGGCATGGACTGGTAGCCGCGTCGTCGGAGCCGACGGACACCGTTGCGTTATCGCTTCTGGAGCGAGCACGCGAGCGCAGCCGGAATGCCGGCCCACGGCGCGGCGGCGCGACAACCAGCCTTCGTCGGCGTCGCTCTCAATTGGGCAACCCGATCGCAAAGTTGTCCCGTCGTTTCGGCTACGTAATGGCTTCCCACTCGGTC
>JACCXE010000098.1 GCA_013697265.1 Actinomycetota bacterium
CGATCGTGCCCGTGCTGCTCGGGGCAGGCGAGTCGTTGTTCGGCGACGTCAACCTGTCCGCCCTCGGTTACGGCGTAGAAGACGTCACGCAGTCCGAGTCGGGCGTTGTGCACGTGCGTATCGCGCCCACCACGTGAGTTGGCTGAGTGAGCGCTCGCGCAACGGCGGCCTCGACCAAGTCGTGCTGCCGACGGGTGACGGCCGTTTGTGGTTGTGCGGCAAGCATCTGATCGGACCCGACCCTGAAGGAACGCTGACTCGCACCGGGGCGTCGCTCGTTGTGTGCCTGAACGACGAAGCCGAACTGGTGCACCGCTATCCGGACTACGTGCGGTGGCTGCGAGACAACGCCGACGGCCGGGCTCTGTGGTGGCCCGTCTACGACATGCACGCTCCAGGCCTGGATGGCATCGGCTCGCTCATCGCATTGGTGCGGGCCCGGCTCGACGGAGGCGAAGGCGTAATCGTGCACTGCGGAGCCGGCATGGGCCGAGCTGGCTCGCTAGCTGTCGCGGTGCTGATCGCGCATGGGCTGTCGGTCGTAGACGCGCTTGCCCGGGTAGCGGCGAGCCGGCCCGGTGCAGGGCCGCAAACCCTGGCGCAGGAGCTCGCACTGGCCGAGTACGCCGAGTCGCTACAGAAATAACGTAAAACGTCGATAGGCGTTCGTGTTCTTCAGCCATCCGGCGCGGCTACAGCGGTTCGGCAACGTCGTGTTCGTGCTCGCCGCGGTCGGGCTCGCGTGCGCCACGAGCGGTATGGCCCATCCCGCCGCAATACCGGATGCCATCACCGAATTCGGGTTGCCTTCCTTCGCCATTTAGCGTGTAGGCGATGAAGCCTTCGTCCCGATTTCTCCTCGCTGGCGCGGCCGCAGCGCTGAACTCTGCGAATGCCATTCGGCCAGCGGCGCGCTCAGGCCCAGCCTCGATTCCGTCGTTCGCGTTCGGCGTGGTGCCAGCGGAGTTGCCCGTGCAGACCGGTCTGTTCCAGGTCGCCACCGCCGCGCTACTCGCTCGCGGGGGTGGCCGTCGCGGGTGGCGCGGGGTTATCGGGATCGCCGCGTATGCCGCGTCGTTTGCCGGTCTCGTGCACCTATACCGAAAGGCTGGCCGCGCCGGCCGCGTGTTGGAGCAGGCGCTCGTCGACGAACTCGGCGCGGACTATCGCAGTCGGATCACCGAGTCATTCGCGCCGCGACCTGAAATCCCACTTACCCGCAAGCAGTTGCTGCGACCCGACATGCGGTCGCGAAAGCGCTACCTCTCGGACCGCACCCGGAACCTCAGTTACGGCGACGCCGGCCGGCGCAACCACCTCGACGTGTGGAAGCGAGCCGATTTGCCCGCCGACGGTAAGGCGCCGGTATTGCTACAGATACACGGCGGAGCGTGGACGGTCGCGATGAAGGAAGGCCAAGGCGAGCCGCTCATGGCCCACCTCGCCGAACGCGGTTGGGTCTGCGTTACCGCCAACTACCGCCTGTCACCCCGGGCGACGTGGCCCGATCACATCGTGGACGTGAAGAAGGCCATCGCATGGACCAAGGCGAACATCGCCGAGCACGGCGGCGATCCCGACTTCGTGGTGATCACCGGTGGCTCCGCGGGCGGCCACCTTGCGTCACTCGCAGCGCTGACCCCGCACGTGAAGGACTTCCAGCCCGGCTTCGAGGACGTCGACACGTCGGTGGCCGCGGCGGTGCCTTTTACGGCGTCTACGACTTCGTCAACCGGCACGGCACCAGCCGTGTCGACATGGAGCCGTTCGTCGGCAAGTACGTGTTCAAAACGCCCCTGGAAGCGGACCGGGCCCGATGGGAACAGGCATCAACCATCAGTCACGTCGGTCCGCACGCTCCGCCCTTCTTCGTGTTCCACGGCGACAACGACTCGATCGTTCCCGTCGAGCAGGCCCGCACCTTCGTCGACGAACTGCGCAAGGAGTCGGCCGAACCGGTGGTGTACGCCGAGATACCCGGCGCGCAACATGCTTACGAGGTGCTTCCCTCGATTCGTGCCCACGCCAGTGCTCACGCCGTAGAGCGGTTCCTCGCCGTAATACGCAGCGAGCACACCGCCGAGGTTCGCTAGCTCAGGCTTGTTACCTGCGGCAAGCCGTTGAACTCGCCGTTCGCGTCGATTACGGCCCCACGCGCAATGGCCAGCTCGCCTCGACGGACCAGCGGCCGTAGTCGGCATGCGATGTGTCGACCGCCTGCAGCGCGTTGATCGTGATCATTCCCAACAGCTCGGGCTCGAGGCCCGTGCGCAGGTGGGCACGTTGCGGCGCGGGGAGCTCGCCGTACAACAGGCTGAGGTGCGGTTCGTACCCCTTCGGTTCGGCACTCAACGCGGCGACGAGGCCGGCGTGAAGGCGCACCAGGGGTCCGTGAAGTCGTGCGACTGCGGTGAGGCAACGGAAGCGTTGGTCGGAGTCTTCGAAGTGCGTGAGCTCCACCGTGAACGACTCAAATTCCGACGCCACCCGGCCGATCACGTCTCGGGCGGCGGCGCCGGTGCCGCCGCCGTGGTCAGCCGAGGTGACGGTGATGTGCGGCGCGAACGGCTTGGTGCCGGAGTCTGATGCGAGTCGACAAATGGTGTCGACGTAGGTGACGGCATCCTCGCGAGAGGGAACAGCCCACAGCGACAGTTGGCCGGCCATCGCCACTGCTACCAGTCGAGGATTGTCTCGAGCACTTCGACTCCGATGCCGAGCGCGCTCAGATGACCGCCGCCGACGATGATCCGCAACTCCGCGTTCGGGAACAGCGGCACGATGTGTTGCGCGTGGGCGAGCGGCACGATGTTGTCGTCGTCGCCTTGCCACCACGTGACCTTGGCGGTGATGTCGCGAACCGAAAAGCCCCAGTACCGCGTGAACAGAATCCCGTCGTACACCACGGCCCGCATGCTGTGACCGCCGTTGGTCGACAGGTCGTCAAGGAACATCTCTTTGTGCTCGGGCGTCGACAACACCGCTTGATCGCCGGGCGGCGAGAAACGGGCATAGAGGTCCAGCGCGAACGATCCGACTGGCCGCGCGACGCGCACTAACGCGGTGAGCATCGCCCCGGCCGGCTCGCTCATCAGCGGCAGCAGCGGCTTCCATCGTGTGGCGAAACCGACGAGGCCACCGCTGACGCCGTCTTCACCACCACTGGGCACGACGCCGCCGAGAATGCCGAGCGTCGGAACCCGGTCGGGGAACGCGTGGGCCGCCGCGAGCGCATAAGGCGCGCCACCGGACAGCGCGGCGACGGTGAACCGGTCGACTTCAAGATGGTCGAGGGCGACCGACAGGTCCTCGCTGTATTCGGCTAACCGGTGGTACAGGTGCGCAGTAGACCAACCCACGCCGGGTCGGTCCATGCCGATCACCCGCACGTCGTGCTCCAACGCGTAACGGCGCGCCGGCTCGGGGATTTGTCGCCGCGCGCCGGGCGTGCCGTGGAACCACAGCACGGTCTTTTCTGCAGTGGGAGGGCCGAACTCGGCCACGCCGAACACGCGGCCGTCGCGCACCGGCACCTTCCCCTCGTATCGCGCCGGCGTAATCGTCACGGGGACTTCTTAGCTCAGTGGAGTAAACCGGCCATGAAGTGCAGACCAAGGCCGGCGAGCGCGCCCACGACTGTGCCGTTGATTCGGATGAACTGCAGGTCGCGTCCGAGGAGGAGCTCGAGCTTGTCTGAGGTCTCTTCGCCGTCCCATCGCGCAACGGTGGTCGTAATGAGACCGCCGATCTCGCTGCTGTAGTTCTCCACCACGTAGCGCGAGGCTGCCTCGGCCCATCCGTCGAGCTTCTGCCTGAGCTCGTTGTCGTGTTGTAGTCGGAGCCCGACGTTGTGCACCGCCTCGGCCGTCTTCATGCGCAGCGGAGATCCGGCTTCAGGCGCCTGCTCGCGCAGCGTCGTCTTCAGGTCGTCCCACAGGCTGGCCGTCCACTCGCGCAGCGCCTCATGTTCGAGTAGCTCACGCTTGAATGCTTCGCCTCGTTCGGCCAGCTCGGGGT
>JACCXE010000155.1 GCA_013697265.1 Actinomycetota bacterium
TACCGAGATCACGTCGCTTGATGTCGCTGTCACCGCGGACACCGTCGAGACCGCGATCCACCTCGTGAGCCTGCCGCCGGCGGGCACCACAGCCACCAGCCCGACGTCCTACAGCACCACGATCGACGGTCGCCGATTTGATTCTTTCGTTCGCTACCCAGCCGTTGACCCCGCCCCCATGACGTGGGACGCCTCCGCGGCCGCCTACATGCCTGCTGGCACCTCGACGTGGGACACCGCGACCAATACCGTGACGTTCCACATCCCCCGCACCTACTTGGCGGGCGCGAATGTGGTGGCACCCTACGAAGTGGCGAGCCAGTCGAATTTTGGTGTGCTCTCGGCGTCCGCGGCCGACGACCACGCACCGGAGGGCACGCGCACCGTCGGCGTGTCGAACGCCCGCGTGATCGCCATTCCGACGCCGTCGGTGGCGCCCCGGTCCACCGCCCAAACGGTCACGTTCAGCCATGACGGCGGCAACACGTTTTATCCCGAGCAGTCAACGCTGGGCACCACGCAGGAGGCTGGGCTCGACAGCAGCCACACGTTTGATCTCGACGTACCGCAGACGAGCGACGTCGCGTTCACGCTGGACTGGACCGACGCGGTCGGCGGCTCGGATCTCTACCTGAGGGTCACGGGCGCAGCCGACTCGGACAGTCAGGGCACCACCAGCGCCAGGCCCGAGACGGCGTCGCTCACCGACGTACGCGGCCACCTCACGATCAACGTCAACCCCTATTTGGTCACCGACGAACAGAACGGCACCACTTACACGCTCAGCGCCGTGATCACGCCCAAGCAGGTGGTGGACACCGACGGCGATGGAGTGCCCGACAGCGCCGACGCGTGCCCAACGGTTGTCGGCACCGGTACCAACGGGTGCCCGCCTCCGGTCTACGAGCACGTCAACCTCTACGTCGACGGCGTGAAGGTCGCGACCCAGGACGTCGACACCACGAACGGCCCGGCCTCGTTCGCCATGCCGGTCACCGTCGGCGCCGGATCGCACACCCTCACCCTCGAGTGGCAGGCCTATGGGCGGGTGCTGGCCACAAAGTCCGTGCAGGTCTCAGGCCCGCCCCCGCCAACCTCGGGCAAAGGCAAGCCGAACAAGGACAAACCCAAAGCCCCCAAGCTCTAGACGGCGCTTACGGCTGTCGAGCCGTCTGACATGCTACGGGCGGTGGAACGCAAGTCGAGCGAGCCTGCGTTCGCCCAACGTCGCGTATCTGGTGGACAACAGCTGGCACGGTTGACCTCGTTACGCGCTGCTGCCGCACTGTTCGTCTTCGGATATCACGCGTCGCCGCCGAGCCCGATCGATCACGTGACGCAGTTCGGCTACACCGGCGTCGCGTTTTTCTTTCTGCTCTCAGGCTTCGTAATCACCTGGGGCAATTCGGGTGAGCGAGGCCGCCGGTCGTTCTATGTGCGGCGCCTCGCACGGATCTACCCGAGCCACTTCGTCACATGGACGGTCGCTCTCACCGCGAAGTACACCGTCGTTGCCCTATCGGTATCGGGCGTCGTCGCGCCATTGTTCTTGGTGCAAGCGTGGTTTCCCACGGAGCGTGTGATCTTCGGTGCGAACGGCGTATCGTGGTCGCTGTCCTGCGAGATAGCCTTCTACGCCGCGGTGCCTTTCGTCTTGCCGCGACTTCGCGTGCTGGACTCGGTCCTCCGCTGGCGGATCGGAGTGGGGTACGCAACCCTTGCGGCCGCGCTCGTGATCATCGGGACCCGTGTAGAGGGCTGGCACATAGTGGCGTACACGAACCCGGCACTTCGGTTCGGCGAGTTTCTACTTGGGTGCGTGGCCGCTATCGCCTTGTCGGAAGGTTGGCGCTTGCAATGGCGACTCGCCGGCGCGCTCCTACTGCTGGGGGCTGCGCTGTTAGTCGTCGGACCGCGGGCCCTACCGGGGCCTGACGTCGCAGCTACCGCCATCTACTTCGTCGTAGTTGTCATGGCCGCGCAACGTGATCTGGACCAACCTACCGGTTGGCTCACGATGAGGCCGTTCGTCTACGCCGGACAACTGTCTTTCGCGTTCTACCTCGTGCACCAACTCGTCGGACTTAACGTTTTCCTCGGCTGGGCATCGCTTCGCGGAGTCACCAGGATCCTCGTGCAATTCGTGATCGCAGTTGTGGCCGCGGCCGTTCTTCATCATCTGATCGAGCGTCCGTGCGAACGGTGGATTCGCACGCGTTTCGCCGACAGGACGCCACTACCGGTGGACACGTAGTCCCGACCTGTCCGGCGGCTCAGCCGCGCGGGGTGCGGAACAGGCCTTCCTGCACGACCGTGGCCACCAGCACGCTTCACCGTGCGACACGCGGCGGCGAGGCCCTGGGCGCGACCTGCCCCCGAGTTCGCGAATGTCGCCGGCTGGTCGTAGTCATCGGTATGTCGCGCTAGGCCTCGTCGCGCCGCGCGGCGGTCACGCTCCGTCGACCGCGAACCTTCCGGCGAAGGAGGTGAGCGTGTCGCCGTCGGCGTAAACGATCACGAGGAGGTGGGTCTGGGCCGCCAGCCTGCCCGGCGGGTCCCACGTGGCTCGCACGCCGCTGCCGTTTCGTTCGCCCGACACACGCACCGGTTCGCCGTCATCGAGTGAGAAGTAGAAGTCCCCGCCACCTGGTGCTGCTACCGAGATCACGCCGTCGGCCGGCAGGCTCTCGAGGCCGCCATCGCCCTTGGCCCCGGGCGAGAGGATTTCGAGGCGTCCGCCGATGTCGGACCGGAAGGCGAAGGGCTCAACCATCCATCGTCCGCTGACCTGTACGGCGGGGATGGCGTCGGTGCGGAACCCGTTGCTGCCCTCGCCCGTGTACGTGCCGCTCACCACGACGATGGTGGTCGCGGCGCGATCCACCACGCCGAGTTCGACCTCGGTGATGCTGCGGTCGGGCGAGCCGGCCCACGGGCCGTAGCCCTCTTCCGACTCACGCATAAAGCCCTCGACGTTGCCACCGAACGCCTCGATGTAGCGCCGCGACTTCGGCCCAACGAGTGCTGCCGCGGTCTGCGCGTCACCCCGGCCGAGAGCGTCGAGCCAGTCGAGCACCGCTTGGTCAGGTGTGTTGCGGGCGCTGCCTGGACGGCTGGAAGTGCCGAGGGTGGTGTCAGACGGCGACGGCGTCGTGGTCGGTTGGGTCGTGTTGCCGGTGTCACCCGCCGTGACGGTGTCGCGGTCGTCTCGATCCAGCGTCGTCAACGCGGCGGCGCCAACCACCAACGCCAGGGCGGCGGCCACCGCCAGCAGGGTGCGGGGCGACTGCCGCCAGCGCCGCGCGGCGACGCGCCGCCCAAGGCTCTCGTCAAGCCCGTCTTCGGCGTCGAGCCGGGCGTCGAGATCACGCCAGAAGTCGGCACCGTGTTCGGGCACCGGCAGGCGGTCGAGTGCCCGCGCAACCTGCGTGTCGCGGTTCATCTCGTTCATGACTGATCCTCTCGAAGTAAATGGCGAAGCGTCGCCCGGGCCCGCGACAACCGCGACCCCACGGTGCCCTCGGGCACACCGAGGATCTCGGCGGCGCTGGCGATGTCGAACCCTTGGCCGTCGACGAGCACTACCGCGGCGCGCTGGTCCGCGCTCAACGCGTCCAGGGCGCGGCGCACGCTGTCGGCTGTAGTCGTGGCCTGCTCGGGCCCGATCCAGCTCGACGCGACGGTGTCGTCCATGACGTCGACCGGTGTGGCCAGGCGGACCGAACGCCGCAACTCGTCCATACACGTGTTGTGCACTATGCGGTGAATCCATGTGCCGAAGGCGGCGTCGCCCCGGAACGACGCCAGCGAACGATAGGCCTTGACGTAGGCGTCCTGCATGACGTCGTCCATGCGGTGGACGTCGCCACCGAGCAGCTTCGAGGCGACGCTGCGGAGCCGAGCGTCGTGTCGGCGAATCAGGGCGCCGAACGCATCACGGTCACCGGCGATGGCCCGGGCGACAAGTCCATCGTCGCGACTCGTCGGCGCTGTCACCGCCATCATTCGTACCACGGTTGGAAGGACACGTTGCTTTGACGACGCGTCCCGCCGTTTCCTTCCTAGAAACTTGTAGCGATAAAGCGGTTCCGCGGAACCGCTTTGTCTCAGACGGCGCTGTCGGAGTCGGTGTGGCCGCCGGTGAACCGGCCTTGCAACACTTCGACGACCTCGGTCGACTCGCCCAGGTACACCGACGTGAACACCTGGAGAACATCGGCCACGACGTTGTCGGTCGGCGCGTCGGCGACCCATCGTCGCACGTACTTCGGCTCCTCGCTTTCGGCCTCGTCCAACGTCCAGCCGAAGGCACGCAACTTGGCTTCGTCGGCGTCGGTGATCCATTCCTCGATGGTGAGGTTGCGGTTCGTGATCGCGCCGGCCCAGATCTCGTGCTCGCTGATGGCCAGCTCGACGTAGCGCTCCTCGTTGGCGAAGATCAGGCACCACTCGTCGAGGTGCCAGGCCCGGTTGTCGAACAGCTCCTCGAGCCAATCGAGCAGGTCCATGAGCGAAAACGTTTTGGTGACCACGCTGGTTTGGTTATGCCCCGGCCGTCGTTATTCCTGCTACGCGAGACTAAATGCACCTAAGCCCCGATTGATCCGACCGCCCGAGGACGCCAGATGCCGAACAACCCAGACGCTTCCAACCTGATCGACAAGCGAATCGCGGAATTCGACGACTGGCGGGGCAAGACGCTCAGCAAGGTCCGCGACATCGTCAAGAAAGCCGACCCCGACGTCGTCGAAGAATGGAAGTGGGCCAAGGCGACGAGCCCGGGAACGCCGGTGTGGTCCCACAACGGCGGCATCTGCACCGGCGAGGTCTACAAGAACGTGGTCAAGCTCACGTTCTTCAAGGGGGCGTCGCTCGACGACCCATCGGGTCTTTTCAACTCGAGCCTCGACGGCAAGGTCCGCCGCGCCATCGACATCAACGAGGGCGACAAACTCAACGAGGCGGCGCTGAAGAAGCTCATCCGCGCCGCGGTCGCGTTGAATACCGGCTCGTAGCGACTCGACGCCGTTGACGTTGCCAAGTCCCCCTAGCCTCAGGACATGGCGGACGACGACAACGGCACGATCGTGGTCGTCGAGGACGAGCCGGCCATCGCTGACCTGCTCGACGTATACCTACGCCGCGCCGGGTTCCGCGTCGTGCTCGCCGACAACACCGACCGGGGCGCCGAGCTATGCGCGTCGGAACAGCCCCGCCTCGTCATCCTCGACATCGGTCTGCCAGGCACCACCGACGGCCTCGGTCTGTGTCGCCAAATCCGCGATGCGGGCACTACGCCGGTGATGCTGCTTACCGCCCGAGACAGCGAAGTCGATCGCATCGTCGGCCTCGAACTCGGCGCCGACGACTACGTCACCAAGCCGTTCTCTCCCCGCGAGGTCGTTGCTCGCGTCAAGGCGATCCTGCGCCGCAGCGACGCCGGGCCCACAAAGACCACCACGCTCACCCACAACGAATTGTCTGTCGACCTCACCCGACGCGAGGCCCGTGCGGGCGGCGCGCCCGTTGTGCTTACCGCCCGCGAATTCGACCTGCTCGTCTATTTCCTGCGCCACGAAGGGGCCGTGCTCGGCCGTCAACAGTTGCTTGACGGCGTTTGGGGCAGTGGTTGGTATGGCGACGAGCGCACCGTCGACGTCCACGTCCGCCAGCTGCGCCGCAAGCTTGGCCCTGCCTTCGACCTCACGACCATTTGGGGCGTGGGCTACCGGCTGAGCTAACGACGTGCGCCGCCGCCTCGTCGTCGCCATGCTGCTGCTGGTTTCTGCCGCACTCATGGTGGCCGGCGCCGGAAGTCAACTCCTGGTGCGGCAGGCCACGCTCGACGACGCCCGTCAAGACGTCGCGCGGCAAGCCGAGCAGTTCGCCCGAGTCAGCGACGACCTGCGCCGACCAGCGCTGCTCGCGGCGCTGCGACGCGCCCTGCGCCTTAGCGGGGCCGACGTGGTGCGGTTTAGCCCCCGCGGGCGCCTACTAACCGAGCTCCCATCCGGCATCTCGTCCGCCGACCTGCGCGCGAGCGACCTCGCCGTCGGCGCCACCGTGTCGGGGATCCGCGGAACGCTCGTCTACGCGGTAGCGCCGGTGCCCAACGCAACCGGTGGCGTGGTCGGCGTCGTCCTCACTCGCGAACTTCGGGCGCTCAACCGCGGCTTCGGCTTCTTCCTACTGGCCGCGCTCGTGAGCTTGGGCTTTGCCGCGCTGCTCGGTCGGCGCATCGGTAGACGGATCGCGCTCCCCCTCGAAGTCGCAGCGGCTGGCACCCGCGCCATCGCCGCAGGTGACCTCGCCGCCCGTATCGCATTGCCCGCCAACGCCGACCCCGAAGTGGCGTCGCTCGCCGCGTCGATCAGCTCGCTCGCCGCGAATCTCGAACGCAGCCGTGCCGCTGAACGCGACTTCTTGTTGTCGGTGTCGCACGATCTGCGCACTCCGCTAACCGCCATCCGCGGCTACGGCGAAGCGCTGGCCGACGGGGCCATCGACGACAGCGCCCGGGCCGGCGCGGTGATCACCAACGAGTCCCGCCGGCTCGAACGCCTCGTGGGCGACCTGCTCGAACTCGCACGCCTCGGCGCGGGGTCCTTCGCCCTCACCCCGAGCGAGGTCCGCCTCGAGGACGTCGTGGCCGGCACCGCCGAAGCCCTTCAACTCGCAGCCGCCGACGCCGGCATCGTCCTCACGGCGCCTGCGGCCAGCGACGCCGTGGTCGTCGCCGATCCCGATCGCCTCGCCCAGGTCGTGGCCAACCTCATCGAGAACGCCCTCGCCTACGCCACCGCCACGGTCGACGTGACGATCACGACAACCGACGGCGTCGCCGGGTTCGCCGTCGAGGACGACGGCCCCGGCATCCCAGCAGCAGAGCAGGCCGCGGTTTTCGCCCGCCACTACCGCTCAGACCGCGGTCGCCACGTCGGCACCGGGCTCGGCCTGGCCATCGTGGCCGAACTGGTCGCCGCGATGGGTGGGACCGTGACCGTGGCCTCGCCGCGCCCGAGCGGTTTGCCGGGCACACGGTTGGCCGTCGAGTTGCCGGCTATTCCGCCTTCAGGGCGTCCCGCGCCGCCCGAGCCTCGCTGATCGCGGTACGGATGCTGTTGCGCGCGTCACGCACGGCGGCGATCGACGGCTTGAGCACGTCGTGGTTGGCGTTGTAGTCCGCCGCGGTCAGGCCAATCACGTCGTCATAGACGCCGCCGGCCTTGCCCGCCGCGGCGTCGGTGGCGCTGCGCATCGACGCGAGGTGCTGTTCGGCCTCGGCGGTGTCGCGGCCGTCGGCCTTGGCCTTGTCGATCGCAGCCTGGATGCGCTTGGCCACAGAACCAAGCCGGGCCACAGCGGCCAGTTCCCGGTCGCTCGCGATCACGACACGAGTCCGCGGCCGCACCAACGTGAACACGCGGAAGCCCTCGACGATGCGACGGCACTCGGCGCGCAACTCCTCGGCGTTGTCCTCGCCCTGGATCTCGGCCGCGAGCGCCTCAAGGCCATCGCTTACTTGGGTGTTGATCTGCTTCAACGCGGACTTGTGCTCGGCGCTGAGGCCACGAGCCTGGTCGAGGCGATTGGCTTCGGCCTCAAGAGCGCGTTGGCGCCGGTCGATCTGGGCCAGGCAGCGCGCCTTAACACGGTCGATACGTTCTTCGGAAGCGGCCGGGCGTTCTCGGGTCTGGGCCAGGGCGGCGGTGGGTGTGATCACGAGCGCGACGGCAACGAGCGCGGCCGCGAGGAACTTGGTCTTCATTTGGTGGGGTCTCCTTCGGGAGTCGCGACGTCTTGTTCGGTCGCGGTCAGATCGATGTCGATGTCGCGCAAGAATTCCTCGATCGCGTTTAGGTCGGCGTCGCCGGCGTAGCTGGTGTTGACCGCCACGTCGGCGTCGCCGGCTGCGTCTGCGGCACGCGAAACAGCGCCCGGGGTGTCCGCCGTTGCCGTTTCAGTCGGCGCCGTGGTGCTGGTGCCAGTAGGCAGGCTGGTAACGGTCCGGTCGCCACACGCGGCCATTCCGGCGAGCAGCGCCGTCGCGACAGCGAGGCTGCGAAAGCGGGTGCGCACGCCCATAGGTTCGGCTCAGCCCGTGATGTGCACGTGAGACAACTGTTAGGGAAGTGTTAGGGCGCTCAGATCACGTTGTCGGAGTCGGCGTGCCCGTTGGTAAAAGCGCCGCGCGGCTCCTCGCTGCCGACTTCTTCGGGCAGCCAGCGCAGGGTGTGAAGCGTGACCTCGTCCGCGCAGCACGAATGCGACAAGCGGCCGCCCTCGAACCCGCGGCCTGCATCAGCGAACTTCATTAGCGTCGATTCACATGGGGCTCGAGCAGTTACACCGACGCGCGGCGCGCCTGGTTGTCATTAACCGAGACGGCCGCGTCTGCCTTTTTCAGTGCAACGACCCACAGCAACCGCTGGAACAGCCGTTCTGGCTCACCCCCGGCGGCGGGGTCGAGCCGGGCGAGGAGGACTTGCGCATGACCGCGTGCCGAGAACTGCTGGAAGAAACGGGGCATCGCGTCCAGCCCAGCGAACTGATCGGTCCGATCGCGATCTGCGAAGGATCGTGGGAGTGGCGGGGCCAACCGATCTACTCCGTCGACACCTACTTCGCGTTGCGCGTCGACAATCTCGCGGTTGACTACACGAACCAGGATCCGATCGAAGCCGAGATACTTGGCCAGCACGGGTGGCTCTCGCCCGACGAGATGGACGCCTCAGAACTCGCCGTTGTGCCCAAAGGCCTCGCGCAACTCGTGCGCGACCTCATGGCTCGATCGCTTTCCGACACGCCTCGCGTTCTCGAGTGGTGACAATTTCGCACGAGATCAAGACGCGCTTCGGCGTTCGGCCCGTCGAGTTCATAGCTGCGGGCGCGAACGCCCACTAAATGGTGCGACGCGGTGACGCCGACTTCGTCCTCCGCCAGTACCGCACCGCTCGCTCCGTAGCGTCGGTCGTCTACGAACAGCCCGAAGTCGACCCGCAAGAACCGCACACGTAGCACGAGCCCGCGCGTTGCATCTCGTTGCCGCACGAGTAGCAAAGCGGTGCGATGACTTCGTTCCTCTGGGGCGCGGCCATCTTCGGCGGCCCCGCTGGCGCGGCGTCGACAACAGCAGTCGGAGGTGCCACAAGGTCCAACGTCACCTGCGCCACCGCGTCCGAACCATGATCGACGACGACCGCTTCTTCCACACCGGGCAGCGTCGGCTGGATGCGCTCTTGCTGGGTGAGAATCCCCAACTCCTCGCGCTCGTCGCGGGACATGTAGTCCACCGCGATACGACGGAAGATGTAGTCCATCAGAGACGTAGCGATCCGCAGTTCGGGGTCGTCGGTCATGCCCGAGGGCTCGAAACGCGAGTTCGAGTACTTCTTCACGTAGGTCGACAGCGGCACGCCGTGCTGCAGGCCCAATGAAATCGACACCGCGAAGGCGTCCATCAAGCCGCTCAGCGTCGAACCCTGCTTGCTGACCGAGATGAACACTTCGCCGGGACGACCGTCGTCGTATTCGCCGACGGTGAAGTAGCCCTCGCAGTCGGCCACACGGAACTTCGTGGTGGTCGACCGACGCTTGTTGGGCAGGCGCTCACGCACCGGCTGCTTGACGAACACGGTGTGGCGCTCGATTTCCTTCTCGAGCTCGGCCACCTTCTTGGCGAGCGCGGCGTCGGTGGGCGCGCCGTCGACGGTGCCGGCAAGCGCCGGGTCGTCGCCGAAGCCTTCCTTGCCGTGACCCTTCTTCGCGGTTGCGAGGGGCTGGGCGACCTTGCAGTTGTCGCGGTAGATGGCCACGGCCTTCAGACCAAGACGCCACGACTCGATGTGCAGTTCCTCGACGTCTTCCACCGTGACGTCTTCGGGCATATTGCACGTCTTTGATATGGCCCCGCTGAGGAACGGCTGGGCCGCGGCCATCATCTTGATGTGGCCCATGTAATGGATCGTGTTGTCGCCCATCGAACAGGCGAACAC
>JACCXE010000170.1 GCA_013697265.1 Actinomycetota bacterium
GAGCCACAGCGCGCCGAGGATCGAGCCCGTGATCGTGGTGACGCCGCCGAGGATGACCATCGCGACGAGCGCGAGCGAGAGCTCGACCGCGAAAGTGCTCGGCTCGGAGAAGCTCACGAGTAGCCCGCCGTAGAAGTAGCCCGCGACGGAGGCGATCATGCCGGCCAAGACGAACGCGATGAGCTTGATCCGGCGGGGCGGGACGGCGAGCGTCGCGGCGGCGGGCTCGTTGTCGCGCACCGCCATCATGGCCCGCCCGATGCCACTGACCCGCAGGCGGTTCACCGCGGTTGCGGTGATCACGAGAACCACGAGGCAGAGCCAGTAGTAGTTGCGCTCGTCCTGGAAGTCCACACCCCACAGCGTCGGTCGGGGGATTTCGAGCGACGACCGCCCGCCCACGTTGTGCACCAGCCAGCGCTGTTGGTAGAGCCATCCCTGGGCCGCGACAGCAAAGCCGAGCGTGGTGACGGCGAGGAACAGGCCGCGCAGCCGCAGAGCGGGGAGCCCGATGGCGAGGGCCACCAGCCCGCCCGCGATCGCGGCGTACAACAGCGCCATCCACGGCGGGTACCCGAGCTCGTGCATGCGCCCGCCCACGATGGCGCCGAGGCCGACGAAGGCGAACTGTCCGAGCGATACCTGGCCGGCGAAACCGGTGAGGACCACGAGCGACAGACCCATCGTGGCGAAAACCACGATGCTGGTGAGCAGCACCCGGTGGGCATTGCTGAAGGGAACGGGCAGGAGCACGGAGAGCGCGATGAGCCCGCCGATCATCGCGACTTTCGCGGCCCGGATCTGTGGCAGCCGCGCGACCGTGGGAGGTAGCTGGCGCAGCGAACCCGCCAGGGACCACGAACTCGACTCGGCGCCGCGGGCGAGAGCGCCGAAGCCTTTGCGCACGAGCAGGCTTCCCAGGATGATCGCGAACAGCGTGATCTCGAGGACGCCACCGGTCGGGTAGTTCCACAGCACCAGTTGCTCGGTGAGGCCGATGAAGATGCCGCCTGCGAAAACCGCAGGAAGGCTCACCATCCCGCCGATCATGGCCGCCGCCAATGCCCGCAACATCAAGGACGGCCCGAGAGCGACGCGGGTGACGATCGGTTGCGTCGGGCCGACGAGGATCGCCGACGCGCCGGCCAGCACGCCCGCGATAGTCCACACCGCGAGCGACACCTTGCGCACGGGCACGCCGGCAAGGCGGGCCGCGTCGTTGTTCTCGGCCGCGGCTCGGCTGGCGAGGCCGAGGCGGGTGCGGCGGAAGAAGACCGTGACCCCGAGGGCGAGCACGGGCACCGCCACGACGATGAGGATCCGTCCCGAGTCGAGCCGCAACGAACCGATGGTCACCGCGAGATCGAACGGCGTCGGGAACACCGCGCTACCCAGGTCGTCTTTCGGAATGAACGCGCCGATGGCATAGAAGAGCTGCGAGATCCCGATCGTCGCCACCAGCACGATGAGCCGCGGTGCCTTCGTCAGCTTGCGGATGACCACCAATTCGGTCACCGCGCCTGCGGCTGCGGCCGCGGCCAGCCCGACGACAAGGGCAGCCCAGTAGTTCCAGTGTCGCGAGATTACGAGGACGGGGATGAGGCTCGCGGCCAGCGCCCCCATCTCGCCGTGGGCGAAGTTGATCACCCGCGAGGACTTGTAGACGATCACGAGACCGATGCCGAGCAGCGCGTAGATCAGTCCGGTGACGAGCCCCAGCACCACGACCTCGAGCGGCACCTGGAACGACGTGAACGGCACCTCGAAGACGGCGAGGATCACGTCGGCACGGGCTTTTCGGCGCCGAAGAACACTGACCGGACGAGGTCGCCCCGATCCAGAAGTTCAGCCGTCGCGCCCCGAAAGCGGATCGCGCCCTTCTCCATGAAGTACGCGTCTTGGGCGAGGCTGAGCGCGATGTTCAGCGACTGCTCGACGAGCAGCACGGTCGTGCCCGCGGCGACCACCCGCTCGACGACGCCGAGGATCTCCTGCATCACCACGGGGGCGAGCCCGAGGGAGAGCTCGTCGATCAGCAGCAGCTCCGGTGAGGCCATGAGCGCCCGTGAGATCGCCATCATCTGTTGCTCGCCGCCCGACAGCGTCCCCCCCGCCTGGTTTACCCGGGAGCGCAGCGGAGCGAAGAGGTCGAGCACCTCATCGAACCGTTGCGTCACTCGGGCCGAGTCGCGCAGGAATGGGTAGGCGCCGATGCGGATGTTTTCGGCGACGGTCAGCGACGGGAAGGTGGCCTTGCCGCCTTCGATGAGCGTCATCCCCCGTGTCGCCCGATCCTCGGGCGCGAGCGTGGTGACGTCCTCACCCCGGAACCGAACGGTGCCGCGGTCCGGTGTCAGCAGGCCCGACACCACCTTCAGCAGGGTCGATTTCCCGGCGCCGTTCGTTCCCAGCAGCGCCACCGCATCGCCAGCGACGACGGTCAGGTTCACGTCGAAGAGCACCTGGAGCGGTCCGTAGGAGAAGTCGAGATCCTCGACCTCGAGGATCGGGTCTTTCATGGCAGGAACAAGGGCGCGAAGGCGCCGGTCGCCCGCCAGCAGGTGCAGGCGGCGGACCACTTCAGCGTGCGCTGCAGTTGGGCCCCGTCGTGGCGGCCGGGCCCGAAGCTGACTGCGCCGAACTGGAGCGTCGGCTGGTCGCGGAACGACTCGAGGCCGGCGATGAACGACGCCTGCGTGAGGTCGCGGCCGGCGGCGTTAAGCGAGTGCAGGACGACGCGGCCCAAGTCGCAGGAGTATCGGACGTAGCCGAACGTGGCACCGTTGCTGCCGTTCGGCCCCGGACGGACGACCTTCTTACCGGAATACCGTTCGTAGTTGCCGATGCACTTCTCTGACTCGGCCGTCGCCGGCTCGCCCGCGGCCGCCTCCCCGTTGTGGGTGGTCGTCATCGCCAACGTGTCGTTCCACTGGTTCTTGTCGTAGGTGGACGCGGACACGTCGCTGGTGCCGAAGAGGTAGTCGCTTTCGATGTAGGTCGGCTTGTACCCCTGGCCCTGGGCCTGCTGAAGGAAGCCACCCTTGGAGGTGAGGAGAATGACGACGTCGACTTGCGCGGTGCGGAAGCGCTGCACGGCGAGCGCGTCGCCGGGGCCGCCGAGGCTCTGATCGGTGGTCGCTTCGACCACGTCGGTCACGCCGACCGAGGCGAGCTCACTCTTGATCGTTTTGAAGATGTCGGTGGTCGGCGCGTCGTTGAGGTAGTAGACGCCGACCTTTTTACCGGCGATTGTGCCCCGGTTCTTGGCCCAACGCACGAAGTTGCGGACCAAACGGTTGGTCGACACCTGAAGGCTGAACAGGTTGGGCGCGCTGCGGGCGAACACCGCGTCACTCGGGCCGTCGGTTGTCAGCAACGGGGTCCGGTACTCGCGGGCCACGCATTCGGAACCAACCTGGAAGTAGGCGACGCCGACCACGGCGAACACCTTGTCGTCCTGTACGAAACCGAGGCAGGCGGAGCGCTGTGCTCCGGGGTCCAGAACGTTGTAGGTCCGGAACACGAACTCGATGTTGCGACCCCCGGCGGGCACCTTTTTGTCGCGTTTGTAGCCGTCGAGCAGTGCGCGCCATTGCTCGGGGACGTCGCCGTTGTCGTACTCGGGCCCGAGCGTTCTCAGCCCGGTGAGGTCCGGGTACGCGATCCCAATCTTGACCGTGGAGTCGGTGACGCCGCGACTGTTGCCTCCCGGCCCGCGGCCGTCGGGCGATGCTGCGCCACTACCGCTGCCGCCACTACCGCTGCCGCGACGACCGCTGCCGCCACTCCCCCCGGCGGCGATGCCGCCGCCGCCTGTCGCCGACTGTGCGTCTCCCGGCGCCGCTTCCTCGCCGTTCGCGATGCCGCCGATCGCGCTCGTCTGGGCTGGCGCTCGACCGGACGCCACGACCGACGTCGGCTGGCGGCGTGGGATCGCCACGGTCGCCACGAGGGCGCCGATCAGCAGGCCCGCTACAAGTCCGAACACGCCACCGTTCGACAGAGTTGACGATCGTCGCACCAGATCTCCCCAGCTTCCCCTCGGGCGAAGCTAACACTGGTGTCAGGTCGCCACCGGAGGGAAGCCGGCTGCTCGCTCGCCGCGATACACGCAGGATCACCCATGCATCCGGCGATTAGGGCTGAGCCCTTTCCGGCCCCACCGTCAGAGCCTCGATGCGAGCTCGACGGCGAGGTCGAAGGTCAGTCTCCTGGAAGGCGAGACCGTCCAGTCCCGAGAGTCCCACTCGGGGCCGCTCAGATCGTCGCCGCCATAGAGGAGTTGCGCGAACCGGATCCCCCGGAAGCGGGCGACCGCGAAGAACGCTGCCGCTTCCATCTCAACGACCAGACATCCTTCGGCCCTGCGCCGCTCGACCTTCTGACGGGTCTCGCGGTAGATCGCATCGGTCGTCCAGACCTTGCCAGCAACGAAGGGGACCTTTCGTTCCTCCAGCAAGGCGACGGCGGCCGCGACTCCCTCCGGGTCAGCGTCCACGGTTCGTGAAGGCGGAAGATAGTGATACGAGGTGCCCTCGTCCCTCACCGCAACGGTGGGAACAACAATGTCGCCGGCGCCCACCTCGGGTGACAGCGTGCCGCAGCCGCCGCAGGCCACGACCTTTCTCGCTCCCATGACGATCGCCTCCTCGAGGAACCCAGCGGCGAGCGGCGCGCCGACGCCCGGATGGAACACAGCTACGTCAACTCCATGGCGATTCAGTTTCCAGATCGGATGGAGACCGTGCGCCGCCTCCAGAGTTCCAACCTGCTCCGCCTCAGCTGGCAGTGAGTCCAGGATCTCGCTGTAGAAGCACAGGACAGCCCGTGGTGGGATCGAATCTCGCGCGGCTGCGAGCGTGACCCACTGGTCCAGGACGCCTACGGGGTCCGGGTCGAACTCGAACAGTGGGAGCTCCTCGTCCATGCTCACATCTTGTCGTCGATCGAAGACAACGAAACTGCATTTGCCCGTGAAGACCGACGTCGATGTACGCGTTTCGTGCGCTCGGCCTAGGTGTGCTTCACCCCAACGAATAGCCCGCGGCCGATCAACCCAACCGGGTCGTGTTCGACCGACATTCCTGCTGCGACGAAGACATCGCGGTACTCGTCGACCTCATAGAGCCCGAGCTCGTGATCCTCGACGATGTGTTCGACGCCCTCGAACGTAGCGATGGTCCAATGCAGAGTGAACGAGCTCACGTGGCCCTGCCGACCCGTGGTCGACGCGCGAGCCACCGCCATCCCTGGACGCTGAGCCGCCTCGGCCGTCACATGCGGAATCCGCCAGGCATCGGGGTGAAGCCACGGCTCGACGACCAAGACACCGCCGGGCGACAGGTGCCTCACCATGTTTCCGACGGCCTGGTTGAGGTCGTCAATCGTCAGCATGTAGCCAACGCTGCTGAATAGGCATGTGACGACGTCGAATGTTCGACCGAACTCGAAGTCGCGCATGTCGCCGATCCGAAGATCGACTTAGGTAGCCGGGCGCGGGCTCGGCCAAGCATGGCCTCGCTCAGGTCGACGCCACCCACGTCGTCGAACCGTGATCGAAACCTGGCGAGATGAACGCCGGTACCGCGATAGCTGTCCATCGTCCGACGGTACGGAGGGAATTCGGGCAAGGCGAGCGACTTTGTCCGCTGGACCGCAGATCTCGTCGTTACGCATCGGAGACCGCAAGCTCAAGAGTCGCGCGGGTCGGCCGGGGTTCTACCGTTGCCGCCCAAGCAGCGCTCGCTGCGCTCGAACTAAAGCTTCGTACAAGGCCCCGGCTGAATCCATCCACCACCCAGTGCGCCACCCGTAATCCGGATCAACCACGCGTGCCGCCATCTCTGGATCAAGCTCCCGGAGGTACCGGACGGCGCGACGGCGGTGGAAGCGGTCGGTCGCGATCACCAGCTGGGCGGTGCCGGCAAGGAGCGGCAGTGACTTCTCGATGTTTTCGAACGTCGATCGGGCGCTCGACTCGATCGAGATCTCGGCGTGCGGCGGAGCGAGAGCGGCGAGGCGCTCCGCCTCGCCGCGGTGGCCGCTGAGAACGAGTCGGCCTCCCCCATGATCTGACAGCGTCTTCGACGCGACCCCCATCCGCCATCGCTCGACAACACCGAAACGTCCGCCATACCCGGGCACAAGGATGGTCACGGGCACGGAAACAACCTACGAGCCGGGCCGAGACAATCGCCGGGGTCCCGGCGATCGGGGGGCATCCGACAGTCGAACCGCTGTTGGCAAAGGCTCTCGCGCTCGGTCAGGCCCGGATCGTGTTCGGGACGACGAACTCGTCCGCACTGCCTACTCAGGCGACACCGTCATTCCAGACGACCTCATCCTCTCTGTTCGCTGCATCGTCCCCGCCGAGGGACAGATTTGTTGTTTGCACGAACGGCGACGGCACTTCGCATCCGTGGCCTGGCGGGTCCCGTTCGACCAGACAGCGGCCACCGACGTCAGCGCAGCCGGATCGGCGAACGGATCGCGTGCACCGCTAGGAGGTCGGCGTCGTGGCCGGCCCGCAGGTGACCTTTTCTTCTTCGAGCAGCGCTGAGACCGACGCCCGCGACGAGCGCCACCAGAGCGACCACTGACGTCGATCGACCCGTGGCTGGGAGCTTGCCCGGGCTGCTTCCCGCCGGCGTCGGCGCGCCGGCCGCACCGCCAAGCGCGGGCGCCGCCGGTCCGAGCTCCACGAGCACGACGCCATTGGCGGGGAGGTCGACCTCGACGCCCTCGGCCCGGGCGGCGAGCACCGACACCGTCGGCGTTCCCGTGGGATCGGCCGCGTCGATATGGCGGACGGC
>JACCXE010000213.1 GCA_013697265.1 Actinomycetota bacterium
CACCGACACCGTGAAGCTGGATGCGCCGATTCCGAATGACACGACGGCGGCGTCAGGGCGAGGCTGGGCCCGGACGCTTGGCCAGCGTTTTACGCAACTCAGTCTTCTTTGCGCTGCCACGACAAGAACGACGAAAGATTTGGACGCTCGACAAACTCAGCGGTGAGTTTGTGCTCATCCCGGGAACCGACCTCGACTTCGTTCAGCCGCCTACCTCGTCGGACTGCAGCTCTAATCGCGGCAAGACGCCGACTGTCGCTCGCCAGGAGCATGGGGCCACCGTGAGGTGAGTTTCGCCAGGAGCATTGGGCCACCTCTTCGCCAGTAATGGGGCCATCTCGGGGTCCACCAGCAGCGGTGCCGCTGCCGGTCCAATCGCCGTCATCCGACCAGCGGGTCAGGAAAGGCGGCAATGGCATTCCGGGAGGTTCGTGTGTTCGAAGTGCGAGAGGTGCTGCGGCTGTGGTTGCGCGGCGAGAGCGGCCGATCGTCGGCGCGGCTGGCAGGCGTGGACCGCAAAACGGTCGGTCGCTATTTGGCCGTCGCGGTCGGGGTTGGTCTGGTCCGCGATGGCGGCGAGGGCCAGCTGACGGACGAGTTCGTCGGCTCGGTGGTCGAGGCGGTTCGGCCTCATCGCTCCGATGGCCGCGGTGAGGCTTGGCGGCTGCTGGTCGCTAATCACGATCTGATCGTCGGCTGGCTCAAGCAGGATGAGATGACGGTGCGCAAGACGCACGAGCTGCTCGGAAGGCGCGGCGTGGTCGTGCCGGAACGCACGCTGCACCGTTACGCGCTCGAGGTGTGCGACGTCGGCCGCGGCCGACGCGGCACAACGGTGCGCGTCAATGACGGCGAGCCGGGCGACGAGTTGCAGATCGACTTCGGTCGCCTCGGCCTCGTGTTCGACAGCGACTCGGGCCGCCAACGCGTGTGTCAGGCGTTGATCTTCACGCCGGTCGTGTCGCGCTACACGATCGTGAGGCTCACGTTCCGCCAAACCATCGGCGATGTGATCGCGGGCTGCGAAGCCGCGTGGGCGTTCTTCGGCGGCGTGTTCGCCACGGCGATCCCCGACAACATGAAGACGATCGTGGAGCGCGCCGACGCGCTCGAACCCAGGTTGAACCAGGCGTTCGTCGAGTACGCGCAAGCACGTGGGTTCAAGGTCGACCCGGCCCGGGTGCGGTCGCCGCAGGACAAGCCCCGCGTCGAGCGGACCGTGCCGTTTGTCCGCCAGTCGTTCTTCGCCGGCGAGGACTTCGTTGATCTCGCCGACGCGCAACGACGCGCCGAGCAGTGGTGCCGGGAACGGGCTGGGATGCGCGTGCATGGCACGATCCAGGCGCGGCCGGCCGAGGTGTTCCGCGTCGAGGAGCAGCCCCGGCTCGCGGCGGCGCCAACCGGTGTCTATGACGTGCCGATCTACACGTTGGCGAAGGTGCACCGCGACCATCACATCGAGGTCGCCAAGGCGCTGTATTCGGTGCCGGGGAACCTGATCGGTTCCCGCGTCGAGGTGCGCGCCGACCGCACGTTGGTGCGTGTGTTCGCCCGCGGGCAACTCGTGAAGGTCCATCCCCGCCAGGCTCCGGGCCGCCGCGTCACGGACCCGAACGATCTGCCGTCGGAACGCACCGCTTACGCGATGCGCGACCTCGAAGCGCTGCAACGTCTCGCGGCCGGACATGGCCCCGCCGTCGGCGCGTTCGCGGCCGCGCTGCTCGACACGCCGCTGCCCTGGACCAAGATGCGCCAGGTCTACGCGCTGTTGGGCCTGGCCAAGAAGTGGGGCGCTGCACGCGTCGACGCCGCGTGCGCGAGCGCGTTGGAACACGAGGCCATCAACGTCGGCCTCATCGGCCGCATGCTCGAACGCGCCACAGAGAACACGACAACCCCAACCCAGCCGACGTTGCCCGGCGTTGTCGTGTCGGCGCGCTTCGCCCGCGACACCGACCACTTCGCCACACGCGCCAACGGCGGTGCGCGATGACCGCGCCCACCGTCACGCCCGAACTCAAAGCCCTGTTGCGCCGCGTCAAACTTGGCCGCTGCCTCGACACGCTCCCCGAACGGTTGGCGCTCGCTTCGACCGCTGCGATGGGTCACGCCGAGTTCCTCGAGCTCGTCCTCGCCGATGAAGTCACCCGCCGCGAAACAACTTCGGCGGATCGTCGCGGCCGCGCGGCGGGACTCGACGCGTCGATGACGCTGGACCGGTGGGATG
>JACCXE010000262.1 GCA_013697265.1 Actinomycetota bacterium
CTCACCGGCTTGCTCACGCACACCTTCGGCTTGTTCCAGTGGCAAGAGGCGTTCTTCACGATTGCCGACCAAGAAAACTCTGGCGCGATCAAAGTCGCGATCGACCCGTCCCGTTAAGAAAAAGGAAGACCATGACGCACGCACTTGAGCCGCTAACCGCCGACGAGATCACGGTTGCCACCACCGCGGCGAAGACGAAGCTGACCGAGGCGGCACGGTTCAACATCGTCACGCTCGACGAGCCGCCCAAAGCCGACTTCGACCGTGCCCGGCAGGCGCGAATGGTGATCGTGCCCGGCCCCGAGTGCAGCGTGATCGAGGCGACGGTGCGCGTCGACAACGGCGAGATCACGTCGTGGACCGAGGTTGAAGGCGTGCGCGCCGCGCTCGGTTTCGAAGAGTCGTTTACCGCGATCCTCGCCCTGCACGAGGACGAGCGCTTCAAGGAAGCGCTCGCCAAGCGCGGCATCACCGATCTGAGCAAGGTGCAGGTCGACCCGTGGCCCACGGGCAACTTTGGCATCACCCACGAGGAGAATCGCCGCGTCACTCGCTGCATTTCGTACTACCGAGAGAACCCGACCGACAACGGCTACGCCCGCCCCATCGAAGGCTTGCTGGCCTGGGTCGACCTAGGCCGGGGCGAAGTGCTCGACGTCGTCGACCTCGGCGTCGTGGCGCTGCCCGACGACCCCGGCAGCTACTACCCGGAGCACAACGAGCCCCACCGCACCGATCTGAAGACGCTCGACATCGTGCAGCCCGACGGTGTGTCCTACGCGATCGAAGGCAACCTGCTCACGTGGCAGAAATGGTCGTTGCGAGTGTCGATGGACGCGCTCGAAGGCTTGGTGTTGCACCAGGTTGCGTACGAGGACAGGTCGATCCTGCACCGCGCCTCGATCAGCGAGATGGTCGTGCCCTACGGCGACCCCGGCCCCATGCACGGCTGGAAGAACGCGTTCGACGCGGGCGAGTGGGGCCTCGGTCGCATGGCCAACACGCTGAGGCTGGGCTGTGACTGCCTGGGCGAGATTCTCTACCTCGACTGGGTATACGCCGACGAGTACGGCAACCCGACCAAGACCGAGAACGCGATCTGCATCCACGAAGAGGACTACGGCATCTTGTGGAAGCACGTGGACCTCAGCGGGGGTCGCACCGAGGTGCGCCGCAGCCGGCGCCTCGTCGTGTCGTTCATTTCGACGGTCGGCAACTACGAGTACGGCTTCTACTGGTACTTCTACATGGACGGCACGATCCAACTCGAGGTGAAGCTCACCGGCATCATGTCGACCAAGGCTCTCGGGCCCGACGAGGCTTCGCCGTTCACACCGGTGATCGCGCCGGGCCTCGCGGCGCCGGTCCACCAGCACCTGTTCAACGCCCGCCTCGACTTCGACATCGACGGCACCGGCAACGAGGTCTACGAGGTGAACGTCGACGCCCTCGACGCGGGCGACGACAACCCGTGTGGCAACGCGTTCGCGCCGACGGCGACGCGCTTGTCCACCGAAGCCGAGGCGCAGCGCAATGCCGACCCGGCCCGCTCACGCGTGTGGAAGATCGTCAACCCGTCGAAGTTGAACGCGGTTGGCCAGCCCGTCGCCTACAAGTTGTTGCCGGGCGCCACGCCGACGTTATTGGGGCGCCCCGGTTCGTCGATCGCGCACCGCGCCGCGTTCGCCACCAAAAACCTGTGGGTCACGCCCTACGCGCCCGACGAGAAACGCGCCGCGGGCGACTACCCCAACCAGCACGTCGGCGGCGACGGGCTGCCCGCGTGGACCGCGGCGAACCGGTCGCTGATCGACACCGATGTCGTGGTGTGGCACACGTTCGGGGTCACCCACGTGCCCCGCCCCGAAGACTGGCCGGTGATGCCGGTGGAGTACTGCGGCTTCTCGCTGATCCCCGTCGGCTTCTTCGACAAGAACCCCGCCCTCGACGTCGCGCCGCAGGCCCACTGCCACTGATGACGATCGCCCTTATCTGCGCCATGCCGATGGAACTGGCGCCGCTCACGAAGAAGCTCGGTCTCGCGAAGGCGACAGTGGCCGGGGTGAAGATGCGCGTCGGCAAGATCGGCGATTCCGACGTGGTCGCCATCCACACCGGCATGGGGCCCGAGCTGGCCCACGACTCGACCGAGGCGTTGCTGAACGCCGTCGACGGCATTACCCGCGTCGTGGTGTTCGGCATCACCGGCGCCGTCGACGAGGAGCGGGAGATCGGTGAGCTGATCGTGCCCGAGAAGGTGGTCAACAGCCTCACGGGTGCCGAGTACACGCCGGCACCCGACGGGGCGACACCGCACGGCGTGATGTGGACGACCAACGTCATCACGCCCGTGCACGCGCTGGCGCCGCTCATCGAGCGTGGCGTCGTGTCGTTGGACATGGAGACCGCGGTGATCGGCGAGTGCTGCGACCGCCGGGGTATCCCGTGGTCGGTGCGCCGCTCGATCAGCGACCGGGCCACGGACGGGTCGATCACCGAAGAAGTGTTCAAGATGGCGAACATGGACGGCACGCCCAACCCCAAACGGGTCGCCGCGTTCTTCTTGAAACACCCGCACAAGGTGCCGGCCATGCTGCGCTTGGCCAAAGGCGGCAAACGCGCCACCCAGGTAGCAGCCGACGCCGCGATCGCCGCGGCGCGGAATTCGCTGTAACACCCCGGGCGTAGCCTTTGCGCGTGGCCGGTGCGCTGGATCGGTTCTCAGGCCCCACGCGGGCCTGGTTCGAGGGTGCGTTTGTCGCGCCCACGATCGCCCAGGAGGACGGGTGGGACGCGATCGCCGACGGCAAACACGTGCTGCTTTCGGCCCCAACCGGGTCGGGCAAGACCCTCGCCGCGTTCCTGTGGGCCATGGACAAGCTCGCCTCGTCGCCCGTCCCCAGCGACGAGAAGCAGCGTTGCCGCGTCCTGTATGTCAGCCCGTTGAAGGCGCTGACTTACGACGTCGAGCGCAACCTGCGGGCCCCGCTCACGGGCATAGCGATCGAGAGCGAGCGCGCCGGCCTGCCCCTGCCCGACATCCGGGTCGGTTCGCGCACGGGCGACACCCCGGCCGGCGAGCGCCGGGCTCTCGTGCGCCACCCGCCCGACGTGCTGGTCACCACGCCCGAGTCGCTCTACTTGTTGCTGACGTCGCAAGCACGCGCCGCGCTGGCCGGCGTCGACACGGTGATCGTCGACGAGATCCACGCGGTGGCGTCGACCAAGCGCGGCGCCCACCTCGCCCTCACGCTCGAGCGGCTCGAACAACTTGTGGTCGAGATGCGCGGCGAGGGCGCCACGTTCCAGCGAATTGGTCTGTCGGCCACCCAGCGTCCGCTCGAAGAAGTCGGCAAGTTCCTCGGCGGGCTGGAGAACGGGAAGTTCCGTCCCGTCACGATCGTCAACGCGGCGATGCCCAAAGAGTTTGACCTCGGCATCGTGGTGCCCGTTGAAGACATGGCGCAGCTCGGCAAGCCGATCAACACCGACGACGGCGACATCATGATGAGCGGCCCCGCCGCCGGCTCGCCCGAGTCGCGCCACAGCATCTGGCCCGCGCTGCAACAGGAACTGCTCGAACTCATACGCGCCCACAAGTCGACGTTGATCTTCGTGAACAACCGTCGCCTCGCCGAACGCCTCGCCGCTGGCATCAACGAACTGGCGGAACAAGATCTGGTGCGGGCCCATCACGGCTCGGTTGCCCGCGAGCAGCGCCTCGAAATCGAAGACCAGTTGAAGGCGGGCACGCTGCCTGCGCTCGTCGCAACATCGACGCTCGAACTCGGCATCGACATGGGTGCGATCGACCTCGTGGTCTGCGTCGAGTCTCCGCCCAGTGTGGCGTCGGGTTTGCAGCGCATCGGCCGCGCCGGCCACCAAGTTGGCGTGCCCAGCCGCGGTCGCATCTTCCCGAAGTACCGCGGCGACCTGTTGATGAGCGCGGTCACGGTGTCGGCCATGAAGGCAGGCCAGATCGAATCGACGCGCGTGCCGCGCAACCCGCTCGACGTGTTGTCGCAACAGATCGTGGCGATGGCGGTCGGCGCCATGCCCGCCGGAGTGCCGATCAGCGCGGTGAAGACGATGGCCCGGAACACCTATCCGTTCGCCGAGCTCACCGACGACGCGTTCGACGGCGTGCTCGACATGCTCAGCGGCCGCTACCCGTCCGACGAGTTCGCCGAACTCAAGCCCCGCGTCACGTGGGACCGCGCCACCGACACCATCACGGCGCGCACCGGCGCCCGAATGCTGGCGGTTATCAGCGGCGGCACTATCCCCGACCGCGGTCTCTACGGCGTGTTCACGCCTGACAATTCCCGGGTCGGCGAGCTCGACGAAGAGATGGTCTTCGAGTGCCGCACCGGCGAGACATTCCTGCTCGGCGCGACGAGTTGGCGCATCGAGGAGATCACGCGGGACAAAGTGATCGTCACGCCTGCGCCGGGCGTGCCCGGCAAGATGCCGTTCTGGAAGGCCGACATCGCCGGCCGGCCCGTCGAGCTCGGCAAACGCCTCGGCAAGTTCATCGCCGATCTCGATACCACCAGCAACGACGTGTTGCGGAACGACTGCGGCCTCGACGAGCGCGGCATCGTCAACCTGCGCGCCTACGTCGCCGATCAACGCGAGGCGAGCGGCGGGCTGGTGCCCACCGACAAGCAAATCG
>JACCXE010000275.1 GCA_013697265.1 Actinomycetota bacterium
CTGCGCTGCTGATCGGCATCGCCGACGTCGTGGTGTTCACCACTGACGCGACCGCCTTCGTGTCGGGCCCCGCCGCGGTGATGGGCATGACCGGCGAAGAGATCTCACCGTTCGACTTGGGCGGGGCTGCGATCCACTCGACTGAGAGCGGCATAGCCGCACTGGTCGCGTCCGACGAGGCCAGCGCGATCGAGTCCATCTCGATCGTGTTGACTCACCTTCCGGCCAACAACCACGAACTGCCGCCGTGGGCCATGAACGACGACGTGCTCGACCGCGACTGCGACGCGAACGTCCCCGACTCGCCCAACGCCGGCTACGACGTGCGGGGCGTGATCGACGAGGTTTGCGACCGCGGCTCGTGGTTCGAGCTCTGGGCCCGGCACGCCGCGAACGTCGTGATCGGTTTCGCGCGGGTGGACGGATATCCCGTCGGCGTGGTCGCTAACCAACCGGCGTGGCTCGCCGGAACCCTCGACATCGAGGCCTCAACCAAGGCGGCGCGCTTCGTGCAGCTGTGCGACGCGTTCAACGTGCCGCTGCTCACCTTCGTGGATACGCCCGGCTTCCAGCCGGGGAAGGACTTGGAGTGGAGGGGCATGATTCGCCACGGTGCCAAGTTGGTTCACGCGTACGCGGCGGCCACTGTGCCGCGGGTGTGCGTGATCCTGCGCAAGGCGTATGGCGGCGCGTACATCGTTATGGACAGCCGGGGCATGGGCAGCGACTTCGTCGTGTCATGGCCGAACGCTGAGATCGCGGTGATGGGCGCGGCGGGGGCGATCGGTTTGCTCTACGGGCGACGAGACCTGCCGCCCGAAGAAATGACCGCGCTGGTAGATCAATACCAAGCGGATTACTGCACGCCGCGGGTCGCCTCCGAGCGCGGCTACGTCGACGCGGTGATCGAACCCGCCGAGACCCGCCGCGTCGTCGTCGGCGCGTTCGAGGCATTGCGCTCGAAGCGTGAGCACCTACCCAAGCGGCGTCACGCCAACCCTCCTCAGTAAAGAAGGAAGCTGTCTGCATGTTGCTCGAAGGTAAGAAGATCGTTGTCACCGGTGTGCTCACGGACGCGTCGATCGCGTTCGACGTCGCCCGCATTGCCCAAGAGCAGGGCGCCGAGATCGTGTTGACGTCGTTCGGGCGCGCCATGTCGCTCACGCAACGCATCGCCAAACGCCTGCCCTCTCCGCCCGACGTGCTCGAACTCGACGCCACGTCGGCGGACAATCTCGCCGCGGTCGCGGCCGAGCTTGAGGCGCGTTGGGGCCGGGTTGACGGCGTCGTGCATGCGATTGGCTTCGCGCCGGCGTCGTGTCTGGGCGGTGAGATCTTCGACGCCGAGTGGGCTGACATCTCGACTGCGATCGAGGTGTCCACCTATTCGCTCAAAAGCATCGCCACCGCGCTGCTGCCGCTGATGCAAGCCGCCGGCGGCGGCTCAATCGTCGGCCTCGACTTCGACGCCACCCAGGCGTTCCCGACGTACAACTGGATGGGAGTGGCCAAGGCCGCCCTCGAGTCGCTCTCGCGCTACCTGGCCCGCGACCTCGGTCCGTCCAAGGTGCGCTGCAACCTCATCGCCGCCGGCCCCCTGCGCACGATGGCGGCCAAGTCGATCCCCGGCTTCGGCCAGTTCGAAGACATCTGGACCGAGCGCGCACCTCTGGGCTGGGATCTCAGCGACAAGGAACCCGCCGCCAAAGCCGTCGTCGCTCTCCTATC
Source organism: Actinomycetota bacterium (assembly GCA_013697265.1). Classification (GTDB taxonomy): domain Bacteria; phylum Actinomycetota; class Acidimicrobiia; order Acidimicrobiales; family JACCXE01; genus JACCXE01. The sequence goes on from JACCXE010000275.1 coordinate 1,729, forward strand.
GGACTGGTTTCCCGCCACCACCGGCGAGATCATCCACGTAGACGGCGGTTTCCACGCAGTGGGGGCATAACGCTTCGCTAGGCGGCGCTGTCGAACGAGGCGTAACCGACGAGTGGCCGTTTGCCGGGTGCGGTGAGCCAGGTTTCTCCAGTAGTCGCGTTGTAACTGATCTGCCATCCGCCTTCATGGACCATGACGTGGTGGCCGTGGCAAACCGGTACGCCGTTTTCAATGGATGTAACGCCGCCGTCTTCCCACCACATGATGTGGTGAATCTCAGTGATCCGTCGGTGGCAACCCTTCACTGCGCACGTGTGCCCGTGACGGGCCTTGATCGCTCTTCGTTGGGCGCGGTTCCAGTACCTGGTTTGGCGCCCGACATCGAGAATTTCTGATTGACCTCGGGTGATGATGCGATGAATGCCGCAGTCGCAGGCGAGGCGCCGCGCTGCTTCGCCGACGACACTGCCGCCGCGCGATAGCAGTGCAGTGCCGGTTCCTGCGAGCAGGTCCTTGTAGTCGATGGTCACACCGACCGCAGCGCGATCCACGTCGATCGTCTCAGGATTCACCGCCACTGCCATTTCGATCAGGTCGTTGAGGGTGTCCAGGCGTTTCATGGCCAACGAGGGCAGCCGCACAATTTCAGCGTCGTCATCGGGCGAGGGGCTGAACGGGTCGCTCAGAGTCTCCCGTGGAGACTCCGCTGTCACTGACGCTCCTATCAGTTGTCAAGGGTCTTGTTGGTCGGGCGAGCGGTTGCGGGCAGAACAGTGATGGGCCACCGAAGGGCATGCTCTTATGAGGCCACGCGTCGTGCTCGCTGATCGTTGTCGGCGTCGTGGGTCGACGATGTCGCTGGAAGGTCAGTCCCGTGGGACGACAGTTATGGGGTGAGTCAGACCCACGACGACGTTGTTAGCCGCGAGGCAGGTAGGCGTAGAGCTCGCGGGCGATGTAACGCTTGAGTGTTCGGATGACCTCGCGCTTTGATCGGCCCTGCTCGACCTTGCGGTTGAAGTAGGCGGTGGTGCGCGGGTCGTGCGCGATGCGAACCATGGCGATGCGCCACAGCGCGCTGTTGGCTTGGCGGTCGCCTCCCGGGTTCAGCCGGAAACGGCCGGCGGTTTTGCCGGATGACGCGGGGATCGGCGCGGCACCACACAGCCGCGCCCAGGCGGCTTCGGAGTGGAGGCGTTGGGGGTTGTCGCCCGCGGCGATCAACAACGCAGCCGCGGTGTCGGGTCCGACACCGAACACCGCGAGC
>JACCXE010000298.1 GCA_013697265.1 Actinomycetota bacterium
GGTGCGCCACGTCGGTCGATTCCGAAACGCCAACATGCCGTGGTTGTCGAAGAACTGGGCCAGGAACTTGGCCGGGAACGACCACATTTGCTTTGGGTCGGCGGACCACACGGCCGAGGCTTGGGGCACGATCAACTTGTCGATGAACTGGCGCGAGTAGTCGTTGGCTTCGAGCCAGTCGCCGAAGGTGGGCCCCTCGCCCGGTTCGTCGAGCAGTTCGTGGGCCTGCTTCTGGCACCGGGCCATGTCGCCCATCATGCGGTAAAACGACGGCGTCAGAAGGTGTGACCGCTTGGCGAAGATCCCGTTCACGCCGGTGCTGGCGTATTCGAAGCTGCCTTTGTCGTCGGTGACGCCGAAGCTCATGTTCGAGGGCTGCCAGCCAACGCCGAGGTTCCGGAGCAGCTTGTGAAAGTTCGGGTACGTGCGGTCGTTGAACACGATGAACCCGGTGTCCACGAAATAGGTGTTGTCCTCGGTGTCGACCCGCACCGTATTCGTGTGGCCGCCGGGATAGGCGCCGGCCTCGAACACCGTGACGTCGTGGGCCCGCGACAGCAGATGCGCGGCCACAAGGCCCGAAACACCGGCACCGACTACCGCAACTTTCACCAACGTCATCCGGACTCAGAACCTGCTCCGGATGACTAATCACTCCTATGACTGCACGCCGACACGCCATCCTCGACAGCGCGCTCGCCTCGGGCCTTGTTCCCGACTCCGTTCTTCGTCTCGGCTCACGCGTCGCCACGTGGAAACGCCAACGCGACGAAGAGCGGGGCGGCGTCGAAGTACAAGACGCACGCTTGGCCGACCTCGTTGCCCACATGAAGTCGGGCCCCATTGCGGAGGTGCCAGCCAAGGCCAACGAGCAGCATTACGAACTGCCGGCCGAATTCATGGCGCTGATCCTCGGGCCGCGCCGCAAATACAGCGGTTGCTACTGGCCTGAAGGCGTGACGAACATCGCTGACGCCGAAGAGGCGATGCTCAAGCTGTCCTGTGAACGGGCCGGCGTGCGCGACGGCATGGAAATCCTCGACCTCGGCTGCGGCTGGGGTGCGTTGTCGCTGTACCTGGCCGAGCACTACAACGTGAAGGTCACCGGCGTCTCGAACTCGAACCGTCAACGCGAGTGGATCGAGGCCGAGCGCGACCGCTTGGGCCTCACCGACAAGCTCACCGTCCTCACCGCCGACGTGAACGAGTTCGACCCCGGCCGTACCTTCGACCGCGTGATGTCGGTCGAGATGTTCGAGCACATGCGCAACTGGTCAGAGTTGCTGCGCCGCGTAGCCAAATGGCTCAAGCCCGACGCGAAAGCCTTCATCCACGTGTTCTCGCACCGCCGCCTTGCCTACCGCTTCGAAAATACGTGGGCGGCCGAACGCTTCTTCACTGCGGGCACCATGCCGTCGCACGACCTGATGCTGCATTTCGCCGACGACCTCGCGGTCACCCAGCGCTGGGCCGTGAGTGGCACGCATTACGCCAAGACGCTCGAAGCGTGGCTCGAACGACTCGACGCCAACAAAGAAGAGGCCCGGCGCATCCTCAGCGCCGACAGCACGCCCCGCCACGCCAAGGTGTTGCTGGCCAACTGGCGCTTGTTCTTGCTCTCAACCCGCGAGATCTGGGGTTACCACGACGGTGACGAATGGATCGTGTCGCACTACCTGCTTGAACCGCGCGTCTAACTCCAACTCGGCCCGGCGAACATAGAGTGCCGGTCCTAGGCTCAGTCGATGGACTCGCCGACGGCGATACGGCTGCGCGGCGTCAGCAAGCGGTTCGCCGGTTCGTCCACCGAAGCGGTAACCGATCTCAGCCTCGATCTGCCTGAGGGCAGCCTCACGGCGCTGGTGGGCCCTTCGGGCTGCGGGAAGACCACCACCCTGCGCATGATCAACCGGCTAGAGGAGCCCACGAGCGGCACGATCGAACTCTTCGGCCAGGACACCCGCAACATGCCGTTGCACGAGTTACGCCGGGGCATGGGTTACGTGATCCAACAAGCCGGGCTGTTCCCGCATCGCACGGTCGCCGCGAACATTGGCACCGTGCCCAAGCTGCTGGGCTGGGACAAGGAGCGCATCGGTGCCCGCGTGCATGAACTCGTCGACCTCGTCGGCCTCGACCCCTCGCTATTAAAGCGGTATCCCGCGGCGCTGTCGGGGGGCCAGCAACAGCGGGTCGGCGTCGCCCGGGCGTTGGCCGCCGACCCACCCGTGCTCCTCATGGACGAGCCCTATTCCGCCGTCGACCCCATCGTGCGCCTGCGGCTCCAAGACGAACTGATCGCCCTGCAACGACGACTGCGCAAGACCATCGTCTTCGTCACCCACGACATCGACGAGGCCATCAAACTGGCCGACCGGGTGGCGCTGCTCGACGTCGGGGGAGTGCTGGCCCAGTTCGGCCCACCCGACGAACTGTTACGGGCACCGGCCACTCCCTTCGTCGAACGGTTCCTCGGCAACGAACGGGCGCTGCGCCGCCTGGCGCTGCACCGAGTCAGTGATGTGACGTTCGGTCCGGTTTCAAGTGCCACGACGGGTCTGCCCTGCGTGAACCAGACCGCCGGTTTGCGCGAAGCCCTCGATGCGCTCATCGCGCACAACGCCCCGACGGTGATCGTTACCGACGACGTCGGCACGCCAATCGGCTCGCTCACGATGAGCCAGATCGCAGTCGCCTTGCACGAGGACCGCGCGTGAACAAGGACAGCTTCATTTGGTGGGACTGGGTGGGCCGGCACACAGCGCAGATCCAGAGCGCCACCTACGAACACCTGCGCCTGACGTTGATCGCGGTCGCCGTGGGTTTCGCGCTATCGCTGGTGCTGGCTGCGATCGCGCTGCGGGTCCGGTGGACGTTCACGCCGATCGCGGGCTTCGCCGGACTGCTCTACACGATCCCGAGCCTGGCGCTGTTCGCCTTCCTGCTGCCGATAACGGGCTTCAACACGCTCACCTCCGAGATCGGCCTCGTGAGCTACACGCTGGCCATCTTCATTCGGAACATCGTTGCCGGGGTTGACAGCGTGCCGCCCGACGTCGTGAACGCGGCCAACGGCATGGGTTACCAGCCGATCCGTCGCTTCGTCACCGTCGACCTGCCCTTAGCTGCGCCCGCCATCGTGGCCGCGCTGCGCATTGCCACGGTCACCACCGTCGGTCTCGTCACCGTCACGGGGCTGATCGGTCAGGGCGGGTACGGCGCCTTCATCGACTCAGGGCTGTCGCGCGACTTCAGCACCGAGATCGTGGTTGGTGGCGGCCTCAGCGTGATCATGGCGGTCGGCCTCGACACCCTGCTCGTAGGCGCGGAACGCCTCGTCACTCCGTGGAAACCCCGCCCGGGTAAACGATGATTCGTGAGTTCCTGAACTACGTCACGACCGCGTCGAACTGGAGCGGGACGCGCGGCATCGGCCACCGCAGCCTCGAACACCTCCGCCTGTCGGGCGCATCGGTGCTCGCGGCGGCGCTGATCGCGTTGCCGCCCGCGGTGTGGCTGGGTCGGTCCAAACGCGGAGGGCTATTGGCTCAGTCGATCGTGAACATCGGTCGGGCCGTTCCGTCGTTGGCGATCCTTGCCCTGCTGTTCCCGATCTCGCTGACCTATGGATTCGGCCTTGGTTTCTGGCCCACCTTCGCCGCGCTCGTGATCCTCGGGGTGCCCCCCATGTTCACCAACGCCTACACCGGGATCCGCAGCGTCGACCCGTCCATCGTGGAGGCGTCGCGGGGGATGGGGATGCGGCCGCTCGAGATCCTGACCCGGGTCGAGATTCCCAGTGGCCTGGCCCTGATCTTGACCGGCGTACGAATCGCGACGTTGCAGGTAATTGCGACCGCGACGCTGGGCGCATACGTTGGGTTCAACGGTCTCGGATCGTTCATCAACGAGGGCTTCCGCCAACGCGACGACGCCAAATTGTTAACGGGTGCAGTTGCCGTGGCGATCTGCGCGCTGGCGGTCGACCTCGCCTTCGGAGTTCTCACCCGCCGGGCCATGCCCTGGCGGGCGCCGAAGCCTCAACGTGTTCTCGAAAGGAACCCCACAACGTGAAGCGCTCGACCACCACCCTGATTGCCCTGGCCCTCGGCATCAGCCTGATCGGTGCCGCCTGCGGCAGCGACGACAACAACAAGGACGACGCAGGTTCCGCCGGCGACAAGAAAGTCGCGGTCACGATCGGCGCGCAGGACTTTGGTGAGTCCGCGATCCTGGCCGAGATCTACA
>JACCXE010000329.1 GCA_013697265.1 Actinomycetota bacterium
GTCGCGCACTGCGGCCGAGGGGCGCCGGGTGAAGGCGAGCACGATCACGAGCTGCGGACAGTTGTCGTGCAGCAACTCGAGGCGAGCGAGACCCGACCGGGTCACGATGCCAGGACCGGCGACGAGCACCGTAGGGCGGTCGTCGGTGTCGAGCATCTCGACGACGTCGCTGACCCGCAGGCACGCCAAGACTTCGCACGAATGATCGAGGTCGGGAAGCACCTCACGGAAGCGGTCGGCCAACTCCGTCGTCCGATCGACGACGATGATCTTGGTCCCCGGGCTCGGAATAGCGCCGTGGTCGGTATCAGACTTCATTCTTCGGCGTCCTTCCGACGGTCGTGAGCTGGCCCTGCTTGTCGCGGGCGAGCGTCAGGTACGAGCCTTCGAAACTGGCGAGATACACCAACTGCTCCGCTTGAGCGACGTCGACGGACAACACGTACGTAGCGTTTGCGCCCACGGGCGTGGTCGCCGCCAGCACCTCGATGTCGCTGAGCACGAGTTTGGCCGCCGGATTGGGCAGCGAGGCGTTCGCGGCCTGGTTCTTGAAGACGCCGAACACGTTCACGTGGTCGCCCGCCTTGGCGTATCCGGCGACACCGTTCACGAAGGGCACGTCGAGGGCTATCGCCTGATGGCCGTTCGGGATCACGAATCCAGCGAGCGGGGCCGCCGCAGCCGGAGGAGCGACGGATCCTGGAGGCGGGATCGTTGTGGTGACGGCGGCTGCGGCCGGTGCGCCACCGCCACCGTCGGATCCTCGCGTGGCCAGGGCGGCGAGGCCGGTCCCGAGGACGAAGACGACGGCGCCGACCAGGACAAGGATGGTGGAGCGCTTCTTAGGGGCTGGGGACATGACGGGTATTCCTTTGGTTTGGGGTAGGGGCTATTTGACGAGACGGGGATGGCCGCCACACGAGGTGGGGTCAGGGAAGATTCCAAGAGCGGTGACGTCGGCAGCGCCGACATCGAGTCCGATGGCCTTGAGAATCGGAGTAAGAGTCGACGTGGCGTTCGTTACTGCCGTGGCGATGACGTTGGTCAAGGGGTTGGTGACAGCGAGGATGAGGTTCAGCAGGACGTTTCCGGTACCTGTCGTGGCGATCGTGGTGCTGCCCAGGCCGGACGTGGCGTTCGGGGCTCGCTTGCTCACCGGGGTGAACTCCGCCGGGTAGCCGAAGCTCAATGCCGTCGGGCCGCTCGCAGCGACGCTCGTAGGCGTGAGCGTCAGGGTGCCTGTAACCGCCGTCGTACCGGTAGCGCTGACGCTGCTTCCCGCGGTGGCGACACTGACACCGATGCTGGGTGAGGCGCCACAGACGATTGAGGAGAGGGTGCCTTTCGCTTGGCCGACCGTGTACGTGAGCGCGACATCGACGGCGTCGTTCAGAAGACCGGCCTTTACGTGCAGGGTCGCCTTCACGACACCCTGCGCGTTCTCGGCGGTCGTCCCGATCGGGCCGATGCCGGTCTGGGCCGGCGAGATCAGTTTGACCGAGGCGTCAAGTGTTGCCGCTCCGATCGTGACGTTGTTAGCGACCGTGGCGAAGCTCGAGCCGTTCATCAACTCGGCCGCGCCGTTTACCAAGTGGTAGACGTTGACCGTTCCGCTGAGCACGGCACTGTCGCTTGGTGTGGCGACGTTGACGAGCTGATTGAGCTTGATGGTGGCCGTCTGGTTGATGTTCGCCGCGATGAGATCGTTGATCTCCGTCGTGGCGGTACTGGTCCCGAGCGCCGACGCGGTTGCCTGCAGCAGCTTCTTGACGGTGATGTCGGTGGTCAGCAGCTGATCGACCGTGCCGACGCTGACGCCTGCAGCGAGGAGCGCGGTCTGCAACTTGCCCAATGAGACGTTGCCGGTAGCCAAGCCGTTGTAGCTGACGGCTGACAAGCTGCCGGTGGCCCCCAGCCAGTTCTTCAGGACGGGGTCGAGGTAGCTGCGGGAGGTATCGAGGCTCGTGAGAGTCGACCCGACGGAGAATGCGGCGATCGGGCCACCGACCAGCGCTACCGCAGTCGCCGTGAGGTCTTTGCTCCCGCTCACAAACTGGTTCTTGACCCTTGACTTGACGGTCACCTGCACCGCGCTGGCGCTGGCGTCTGGCACGAAGTTGTTCGAGGAATTGAGCGACCCCGTCAACGAGTCGACGGTGAATGTGGAGCCGTTCTCGACGAAGTGGTTGCGGGCCGCGGAGGCGTCGGCCGCCGTGTTCGCCGCGCCGTCGTAGCCGGCCTGGTTCGTGGTGTTCACGACGAAACCAAGAGCGCGGGCGGCGTCGAGCGCAGCGAGGTCGGCGACATTCTGGTCGTTCTTCTTGTCCACGGCGATGCGGCCGATATCAACACCAAGCGCCGCGAACGAGATCGCCATCAGGCAGGCAACGGCGCCAATGATCAACACCGCGCCGCGTTCGTCACGCCGACTGTCACGCCGCAAAAAAGGAGGGAGCAGAATTTGCATCAGGGCTCCTAGGAGATCCGTACGACGGCCGTAGCCGTCAAATTGTTGGGGGTGACCAAACCCATCCCCGGTGCCGGCGGGATGAGCGGCTTCGTTGACCACGGATAGGTGATCGTGACGGTGACGCACTGGGTGGTGTCGATCGTCGAGCAGTTCGCGATCGCCGCGTTCACATATGAAGCGTTGTAGTTCGAGCCCATCCACGCCAGGTCCTTGGCGATCGTTGTCTTGACCTGATCGATGCGCCGTGCGTCGGCAGTCGCGACGGGGAGGTCGGAGACGGACAAGGCCGAGCGAGCGCCTTCGGCGGCGGCGTGGGTCAAGGAGTTTTTTGTCGAAAGCAAGATGCCGAATGCGGCGATCCCGTAAATGAGGAACATGAGCAGCAAGCTCACGAAGGCGAACTCCACCAAAGCCGCTCCTCGATCACCTCGGCTCCGCAATAGAGTCCTTAAGCGCGTCACGCAAGGCCTATCGGCATGGTTAGAACCGGTCCGTAGGGACCATGCGAGTCATTCCGAGCGGGTGATAGGGCTAGTTATCCGGCCCGGATTGCTACGTTTCGACCCATGTTGGTGATTGCGCTCACCGGTGGTATCGGCGCGGGGAAGTCCAGCGTCTCCACTCTGCTGGTGGAGCGCGGCGCGGTGCTGATCGACGCCGACGCGGTGGCCAAGGAGTTGCAGCGAACCGCCGGCGCCGGGTTTCGGCCCATCGTCGACCGCTTCGGTTCGGGCGTCGTCGGGCCCGACGGCGAGCTCGACCGACCCGCGATAGCAGCGATCGTGTTTGCCGACGACGCAGCCCGCAACGACCTCAACATGATCATGTGGCCGCTGATCGGTTCGACGATCAATGACCGCGTCGCAGCCAACGCGGATACGGAC
>JACCXE010000370.1 GCA_013697265.1 Actinomycetota bacterium
GTACTGACGCTGCGCGCAAGTCGTCTTCCAGCCGGGTGATCAGAGCGAGGGCAACCCCGGCGCCTTGCGCCGCCGGATGCACGACGATGCTGGTTAGGCGCACCGACGCGGCGCTGGGCGGTGAATCCCTCGCTGCGATCCGCGCTCGTAGCCGCGCGAGCAAACCCGCAACTACGAGCGGCGCATTCCGCGCACACACGGCCGCCAATCGAATCGGGTGTGCAACGGCTACTGCCCGCGCCGAGCTAGCGACGTGTTCGCCCGCGACAAGGGTGCCAACGACTTCGGGGCCGCGGCGCGCCATGTAACAAAACGGATGCGCGGCGAGCATGCGCCTGTAGAGGTCTTGCGCGAGAGTCGGGCCGAGACGCTGCGACAGGTGGTCAGACGGGTAACCGATCAAGTGCAAGGTCGCTGCCGCAGCCACATCGTTTGCCGTCATCGGTAGTACTTCTGTGATCAACGCCACGGGCCTAAAGTCCTCATATAAAACGCGCCAGCGTACGCCTTGGTCATTGCGGGCGCCGACCTCGCCTGAACGGAACCTCCTTCACTCTTGGTCGGAGCAAGCGCAGCGTCGCGGCCGGATCGACAACTCGAAATTACCCGTGGCTCGACGCTGAATTAGCGGAGCGGGCCCGAACGAAGTCCGGCAGACGGCGGATAGCGCATTATGACCTCCGTGAGAATTGCCCTTCATACGCAGTATTTCGCGCCCGAGCCCGGCGCGCCGTCCGCCCGCCTCAAGTCTCTTGCATCGACTGCGATGGCGCGCGGCCACGACGTTTGCGTGCTGACGGGAATGCCGAGCTACCCGCAAGGTGTGATCCAGCCAGGATACGGAGGCACGTGGAAGCGCGACGAGGTCGACGGCGTGCCCGTGTTCCGCTCCTACGTATATCCGTCGAACTCACTGCGCACCCTGCCCCGCGTGGCCTCGTACTCCGCCTTTGCGGCCTCGTCGGCGATCGCGGGCTTAGCTTTGCCGCCAATCGATCTCCTGATCACCGAAAGTCCGCCGCTTACCACGGGGCCCGCTGGGTACTTCGTGGCGAAGGCAAAAAGGGCCAAATGGATATTCAATGTGAGCGATCTTTGGCCAAAGTCGGCCGTCGAGCTTGGGGTGCTCACGGGTCGCCGGGCGATCCAAGCCGCCGAACGTCTGGAGGCGTTCTGTTATCGCTCAGCGTGGATGGTTTCGGGGCAGAGCGAGTCTATCCTCGCCGACATACACCACCGCTTCCCTGCGGCGCGAACAGTGGCCTTGCTGAACGGGGTCGATACCCAGCTGTTCGGTCCGCATTTGCGGGACGAGCATCTCAAAAGTACCGAGCTCGGCGGGGGGTTTGTGGCCTTGTACGCCGGACTGCACGGGCTGGCGCAGGGATTGCGCCAGTTGCTGGACGCGGCTGCCCTCCTGCGCGATCTGCCGGAGGTTCGGATCGTGCTGATCGGTGACGGGCCCGAAAAGGAAGCGTTGATCGCTGACGCGCTGGCGCGCGGTCTCCACAACGTTCGCTTCTTGCCTGGCCGCCCCCCGGTCGAGGTCCCGGCTCTGTTGGCCTCGGCCGATGTTGCGCTCGTGCCGCTGCGCGGCGCGATTACCGGGGCCGTGCCGTCGAAGGTGTACGAAGCCTTTGCGAGTGGCCTGCCGGTGGTCCTCGCCGCCGACGGTGAGGCGGCTGAGATCGTTGAGTCTTCGGGTGCCGGCCTTGTCGTTTCGCCCGACGCGCCGAACGAGATCGCGAGCGCAATCAGGTCGCTGTACGAATCACCGGAGCGCCGGGCCGCGATGGCCAAAGCAGGGCGGGTTGCCGCGACGTCACGCTTCGACCGTGTCGCTTCGGCCAACCGATTTCTAGAGGTTGTCGAGCATGAGTGGGCTAAAGGTCAGTAGGCCGGCCGATGGAAATGCCCGCGGTCAACACCTCGGCGATGCGGTCGGCTGCCTTACCATCCCAGAGGTCGGGCCTGCGGGCCGGCGGCGGTGAGGCGAGGACCTCCTCGACAACGGCTTTAATCACCTCGACGTCCGTGCCGACCACCCGATTCGTGCCCTCTCGTACCGTGATCGGCCGCTCAGTCGACTCGCGCAGCGTGAGGCAGGGGACGCCGAGGACGGTCGTCTCTTCCTGCACTCCACCCGAGTCGGTGAGCACGAGCCGGGCGGACGCCAGCGAGGAAATGAAGTCGAGGTAACCCAGGGGCTCGACCAAAGCGACCGACGCCAAGGCGCGCCCCTTCAACCGGGCACGGGTTCGGGGGTGGCAGGGAAAGATCACGGGCAACTTTTCGCCCACCCACTCCAGCAGCCCAGCTAGCCGCGCCAAGGTCTCAGCGTCATCGACATTGGACGGGCGGTGCAGGGTCACGACCGCGTACTGGTGTGGCGTAAGGCCCTGATCGTGCAGCCATGGCCGGGCTTTAGCCCGGTCGAGGTTGCTAAGCAACGTGTCGATCATCACATTTCCGACTAGGTGGATCTGGTCAGGCCGGTAACCCTCGCTAATCAGGTTTGTCGCGGCGTCCGCTGACGACGCAAACAAAAGGTCGCTCACGCGATCAGTGACTACCCGGTTGATCTCTTCGGGCATCGCCCAGTCGCGACTGCGCAGGCCGGCTTCGACGTGGGCGAGCCGGGCGCCGGACTTGGCCGCGACTAAAGCGCACCCCACCGTCGAGTTCACGTCGCCGACCACCACGACTGCATCCGGGCTTGTGTTCTGGATGACCTTCTCGAACTCGACCATCACTCGAGCGGTCGTCTCGGCCTGTGAGCCTGCGCCCACCTCGAGGTGATGATCGGGCTGGCGCAGGCCGAGTTCTTCGAAGAAGACGTCGCTCATCGTCGCGTCGAAGTGCTGACCGGTGTGCACTAGCTCGACATCGACGCCTCGCGCTTCCAACGCATCGACCACCGGTTTGACCTTCATAAAGTTGGGCCGTGCTCCAGCGACACAGACGACCCGCACGGGGACGAATCCTATAAGGCGCACCATCTGCGTCAGGATGTGCCGTGCCCCCTCAGCCCCGTGTCGTGATCGTCAGTCCCGGGCTCCCACCACCTCCCGGTGGGCTGCAGCAGCTGGCCCTCGACGCGCACGTGGGCCTCGCGCAGCACGCCGACGTGACGACAGTCGGTATTGCTGCTCGCCCAGTCGGGATCGACGGTGTGCACACCGTCAGTCCCGGACGGACTGCACCGCTGCGGCTCACAGCGGCCGCGTTGAAGCTGGTGCGCGCGAATTCTCCGGACGTGCTGTTGTCCGTCACGTGGAAGGTCGCAACGCCGACGCAGCCGTTTCACAAAGGCGCCTCAGTCATCTACGCCCTTGGCGCTGAACTGGTTCGTCCCACCGGAGCGATGAGGCGGCTTCGCGATCGAACACTGAACGGCGCCGACGCGATCGTGGCGATCAGCCGTTACTCAGCCGAGTTGGTGAGCACGATGACTCAGACTCCGGTATCGGTGGTGTCGCCCGGCGTCGTGCTGCCGAAGCATCGGGCCGCGCGCGCCCGCAGCCACGAAGGATTGCGTGTGGTGTCCGTCGGTGCGCTCGTCCCCCGGAAGGGTCACCGCCGCTTACTCGAGGCGGTGGCGCACGCGCGCGCTCAGCACGCCGACGTCCGCCTCACCATCGTGGGTGAAGGACCGATGCGGCCCGAGCTCCAGCACGCCATCACGAAGCTTGGCCTTACCGACGTGGCGTGGTTAACGGGGCGACTCACCGCCGAGGAACGTGACCGGCACTACCGGTCAGCCGATGCATTCGCATTGCTCGGTGAGCGTCAAGGTGACGAGTTCGAAGGCTTCGGGATCGTGCTGCTGGAGGCTGCGTCGTACGGCTTGCCGATCATCACAACGCTCACCGGCGGCACTGCCGACGCTGTTGCCGACGACAACGCGCTCACCGTGTCATCGGCTGAAGAGGCCGGTGACGCGCTCGTGTTGCTGGCCGAGGACCCTGTGCGCGCCGACGCGCTCTCGGAAGCGGGGGTCGCCTTTGCTGAGCGCTGCTCGGTGGAGCGCCGCGCGGAGGATCTGCTCGCCATTTTGCGAGCCGTCACGCGCTGACCGCGCGAGCTCACGATCGGACGCGCCTTATATGGCTCAGGTCTCGTCCGGCAACGCGTAACGAGGGTCTGCGACGGCACCGAGCAAGACGGTGATCACAAGGTAGAGGTCGGAACCAAAGGACGAATGGAACGCGATCCCGACCATGATCACCGCGAAACCGGCGGCGAGCGCGCGTACCTCGGGGAACTGCGCCCGGCGGAATGCAGCCAATAACGGCACGGCCAGAGCGCCTATCCAACCGATGAGCGCGAACGTGCCGCTGTTCGCCCACACCTCGACGAACGCGTTGTGGGGGTGCGTGGTCAACGCACCTTGACGGATCCGGGGCGTCTTCGCGGTTTCCACGATCGGGTCGTACGCTGTGAACGACTCACCCCAACCGACTCCCAAGAACGGGTGGGCCATCGCCAGCGCCGTCGACTTTTTGAGCAACAGGATCCGCAGTTCGTCCGACGAGTTGAGGTCGCCTGCGGCGACGTTTTCCAATCGCTCGGAGGCTCCGAAGCCTGGGATCGAGACGTTCGACAAGGCCACGAACAGGACCGCAACGACCGCGGCCAGCATCAACACGCGCTTCTGGCTACGGCGCTCCTCTCGGCCCACCGCGAGGATTGCGACGACCAGAGGCCCGAGGACAAGGCCGATGGCGCCGGTCCGGCCCTGGCTTGCCGCGGTCCAGATCACCGCGCCAATGACGTAAACCCAACGAGCCGTCCGGGCCAAAGGAAATCCGTTGCGCACCAGCATCAACGGAACGAGCCACACCACGGCCCGGTCGACGGCGAAACGGTTCTGCCCTAGCAGGCGGCGGTTCAACTCCCCGGAGGCTCTGTCGATGGGCTCCGCCCCCTGCAGCACCCGCGCGGTGGACACAGCGAGGTAGACCGCAGCGCCCGATAGGAGCCCAGCCAAGAGCGCCCGGCGGGCCTTGGTGTCAGAGACGACCACGGCCAGCCCAGGTATCAGAACGAGCATCCACCAGGCGAGGTCGAGTGAGCTGCCAAACGAGCGCGGCCCCGCAGCGACGCCGGAGATGACGGCGGCCGTTGTGAAGAGTGTCGCCCAGCCGAAGTAGCGGATGATCGTGCGGTCGCGCACGCCGCGCCACCACCCGAGCATCGCGAGGGCTGAGGCCAGACCGAGGAGGGGCGACAACCCGCCGACGCTGACCCGATCGAGCAGTTCCGACAGCGGCGTCATGACGCCGATGACGAAACAGGCAAGATTGATGAGGCCCACGAACGCGTCGTCTGAGGATGACTTCCGTAAGGGGACCGACCGGGCCTGCATTCGTACGGTGTCGGCCCGGCTCGGCATGCACCCATTCAAGCGCGTCTGCCGCGGCCTGTCGGGGCGAGGCGAAATGCAAGGATGGCGCCAATGGCGATGAACGTCGGTTATTACTTCCACGTCGCTGCCGTTTTCGACGACGGCGTAGCCCGTATCCCGTCGCACTACGCGATGTTTGTTCGCGGTCTGGCCGCCCACGCCGGGAGCGTGACGTTCTACGCGCACTCGGCCGCGGGCGATGGGACCGAAACCGACCGGCTCGAAGAGCCAAACATACGATGCGTGAATCTCGGTTGTCGCCGGAACGCTCCGTTCCGTGTATTCCTGCCCGCGCTGTCGCTGCGTAGTTTTCGCCCGAGGCGCGACGGGGTGGACGCAATGATCGTCCGGTCGCCAACTCCCTTGATGGCGGGCATGATTCGCCGCTGCAAGTCGGACGGTGTCGCCGTCCTACCGATGTTCGTAGCCGATCTGCGGAAGTGGCGGCCCAGTCGGTCGATGCCGCGCTGGCGGAACGCGCTCATGCCGTGGTTCTTCGCGAAGCGCCACCTCGCTCAGATCGAGCGCGTGATCCGCACGATGCCGACTGCGGCGATCTCGCGAGCGATCTACGAAGGTCATGAGGTGTTCGACGGCAACGTCGTCTTTACCGCCACGGTCACCGACGCCGACCTTGCCCGCTTCGGCACACAGCGGCCGCGATGGCCCGAAGGGTTGGGTGCCAACCAGCCGCTGCGGCTGTTGTTCACGGGCCGCTTCGCGGAGGAAAAAGGATTGTTCGAGTTGGTCGACGCCTTGCGGCTTCTACGGGACAGTGGGGTGGACGTTGAGCTCGAACTCGTCGGTTATGCCAGCGCCGATCGCACCATCGGCAACCTGCTCGAAGACGCCACCGCCAAGGGCGTCCGCGACGCGATGGTGGTCACCGGTTTCATACCTGCCGGCCCATCCCTTCTCAGCAAGTACCGCGACGCGCACATCTATGTCCTGCCAACCCATGCCGAAGGCTCGGTCCCGCGCACCATCAAAGAGGCCCTGTCCACACGAATGCCGATCATCACCACGGGGATCCCGCATATTGCCGAGTACCTCACGCATGAGCAGGAGGCCTTGTTCATCGAGATGAATTCCCCCGTTGCTATCGCCGACGCAGTGAAGCGCCTCCTCGCCGACGAAGAGCTGGCGCGCAGCGTCGCCGATCGGGGGTTCGAGTGGGCCAGGCATCTCACCAACGAACGCAGCGTCCGCCGGGTCCTAGACGTGCTCCAGCAATCGGTGTTATAGCGGCGCCGGGTCAGGCGTTTAGAGAAAGCTCCGAAAAGTGCGGCCTAAACGACCCGGAGTTCGGGCCAGCACCGGACAATTCTCCCGACTAGGTCAGCCGTGATGGCCTCAACCGAGACTTCCTTCACCGCTTCGGCGCCCGCCGCGATCATGTTCCGGCGTAACGCACCGTCACTGGCAAGCCGCACCACCGCATCGGCGGCGCCGCCCGGGTCTTCGACCGGCACGAACACCAACTCGCGTCCATCCTGAAACGCTCGCGGCAAGGAGCCGGCCGGCGTCGCAATCACTGGAACCGACTGTGACATCGCTTCCCACACCATGCGGGGCATCGATTCCGCCTTGGACAGATGAAGAAGCGCGTCGGCCTGCCGCAACTGTTGCAACACTTTGGGCCCAGCGGGCTGCCACCCTCGGAACTCCACGGCGTCCCTCACACCTGCTGAGTCGGCCTGCGCCTGCAACTGGGCCGTGGCGTCGCCGTCGCCGATGAACACCAGGCGCACGGGCCGATCGAGTCTGTCGCGCAAGAGCATGAACGCGTTGAAAGCGTCGAAGACGCCTTTTGGCGCCGTGATCCGGCCAGCTACGACAAGACAAATTTCGTCGTTGGTGAAACGGTCGGCGACCTGGAAGAAGTCGGCGTCGAAGGTCGACGACGTGCGCAGCAACTGGGTGGGAACGCCGAGCGTACCGAAGTGGTCGATCAGGTCTTCGCCGTTAGCCAGGAACAGTCCCGCCTGCTTGGCGATGGCGAGCGTTTCGCGGTCGATCACGTACAACGCTGGTTGGGACACGAGCTTGCGCCACATGGGCAAATCGATCTGCGCAAGAACGTGCCGTGTCCAGCCGCCGATGTATCCGACGGTGCGGGGGCAGCGATTCGCCCGCGCGACAAGCCCGGCGCGCCGGTTGAGCAACCGGTAAATCGTGACGTCCCACTCGTGGCTTACGTTGCCGACGATGCGGGCGACGCGCCGCCGCCGCTGCGGCAGATCCCGCATGGACCCCTTCGGCCCGAGCGAGATCAAGCGCAGCGACGCCGGCGCGTCGAACTGATAATCCGGTCGGTCCCGGTTCTCCGCACCGTTCTTGGGTGGGTCGTAGGCGACGAGATCGAGGTCCTCCACGGCGTCGGCCAACCCGCGCACGAACGCACCCATGGCGCTAGGTAACCCGACCACGCCGTTGTCTAGACGGGCGGCGCCGGGAATATGCACTGCGACGCGAGCCTGCAACTTCATAGCTACCATTCTTTCCAGATGCCGCGTGTCGCCGTGATCACCGCCGCGAAGAACGCAGCGGCGTTCATCGACGACACGCTTGACTCGATCCAGGCTCAGACGTTCACCGACTGGTCCCACGTCGTGGTTGACGACGGCTCCACCGACGACACCGCGGCCCGCGTCGCCACACGGGCCGACAGCGACCCGAGGGTGCGACTTGTGCAGCTGGAGCACTCGCGCGGCCCGTTCGCTGCCGCGAACCTCGCGCTGGCCGACGTCGACGCCGAATACGTCGCCCGCATCGACGCCGACGACATCGCGTTGCCCGAACGCTTGCAACTCCAGCTCGACCGGCTCGAAGGCAGCGACGCGCGCGCGTGCACCGGCGGTTGGCAGGTTCTCGGCAGCGACGGATCTATCGGACCCGTGCGCCGGCCGCCGAGCCACTCGAACCGCGTCATCAAGTGGCAGATGTGGATCCGGAACCGCCTGCCCCACTCGACGTTGTTCATCGCCACGGACACAATGCGCGACTACGGCGGCTACGGCCCCGAGCGGGTCGCCGAGGACTTCCGGCTCTGGTCGAAGCTGGCCCGCGACGGGAGAATTGCCGCGATCGACGAGCCGGTGGTGTTGTGGCGTCGTTCCAGGGGACAAATCACGGAGAGCGCTGGTGCCCGCGACCAGCCTGAGCGTCTGCGGGTGCGCCTCGACCACATCAGTGCGTGCGACCCGACCGGGGGCTGGACCCTGGACGACGCGCGAGACTTTCGCTACCTCGGTCGCACGGCTCCTTTTCCCGTCGGTCGCGCCACGAAGCTGCTCGCCGCTTGGGAGGCGCAGTGGGAGAGCCACGCCCAACTCACGCCTAGCGAACGGGCCGAGTTGGCCGCGTTGAGCTTCGAACTGCGATCGCGCCACCTGCGCCACGCCTTTCGGGGCCAGCCCATCGCCACGGCGCTCGCCGGCGCTGCGACGGCGCCGGCGTTACTCCGGCAGTTCGTCGACCGCCGGCGTTAGTTCGCCGGGATCGCGTTCGCGCACCAGCTTCGCCGGGTTGCCGGCGACGATCGTGTTCGGGTCCACGTCGCGAGTGACGACCGAGCTTGCCCCGACGATCGCGTTGTTGCCCACGTTGCGGCCCGGCAGCACAAACACCCGGGCGCCGAGCCAGGCGTTGCTGCCGATGCGGACCGGCCTGCCTTCCATGCCCTGATCCCGGACAGGTTGATCGGGGTCCTCGAAGCGGTGTGTTTCAGAGAGCACCACGGCCTCGAACCCGATCATCGTGTTGGGCCCGATCTCCACCCCCGCCCGGGCGTCGATCGTCGCATCGCGGGCAATCCGGGTGCGGGAGCCGATCACCAGCCGGTGCGGCGCAATCAGGCGCACACCAGGCCCGAATGTCACGCCCTCACCGATGTCCGCTCCAACCAGCCGCAACAGCCGGGCCCGGGTCGGCCCAACCCGCCGCGTCGGAAACGGGCTTAGGAGAAACCAGGCAATCCGGAACAAGCGGCTGACGGTTAGTGACGGCGTGTTATCGGCGGTAGCGGCCATGGAACCGCCAGGTTACGACGCGAGGTTGGGGTAATCGGGACGTGACACCAGGAATCGGGCCGGTGCTGTCAGAATATTCGTAAGGAATGGCAACATTGGTCGTTGTCACCTGCGACGGAGCTTAAAGCGGGGTGCTGTCGTTTCACCGGGGGGGGAATAATCGTTCTGGGCACTGCGGGGAGACTCATGTTGGGGATTGGATGTTCGTAGACAACCTAGTTGGGCGGCGAAACTCCGATCTGGGGGCATCCCTACCCGGGCTGACGTATACCCAAACTTCAATTTGGGGTCGGTTGGTCCGGATCGTGCGCCGGATGGGGCGCCGTGTCGCCGCCGACGCCGCCATGTGGGCCCTCGCCGTGCCGATCGCCTTGTTCATTCGCCTCGATTTCTCTGCCGATCTGGCTTGGCGTAACGCGTTTGTCGCCGCAGCAGGCGCGCTCGGCATACAGGCTGCGACCGAGTTGATCACCCTGCTTCAGTGGGGCCGTCGCCACGCCGGTAGCTTCGCCGACGCCCTCGGTATCGCCGGCTGCACCGCCGCCGCTACGGGCGTGTTCTTCCTCGCCAACGCCCTGCTGTGGCAGCGGCTCGTGCCGGCCAGCGTGCCGGTTATCGCCGGCTTCATCACGATCGGTCTGCAAATGGCCGCACGGGCCACGCACCGCGGCGTCAACGACGGCCGCCGCCGCCCCGACCCCAGCAAGGCCAGCCCCGTGCTCGTGTTCGGTGCGGGTGAGGCCGGTGTTCACATCATCAGGGCCATGCTGCGGAACCCCGACTCATCGTTCCTGCCGGTTGCCGTGCTCGACGACGACTACGGCAAGGCCGATTTCCGTATCCGCGGCGTGCCCGTTGTGGGCTCGCGCCACGAGATCGCCGCTGCGGCCGACGCGTTCCAGGCGACCGCTCTGGTCATTGCAGTGCCGAGCGCCACTCCCGAACTGGTGCGTGACGTTTCAGCCCGCGCTGCTTCCGCCGGTCTCGCCGTGCGGGTTCTGCCGCGTGTGAGCGAAGTCGTCGGCGGGTCGCTCAGTGTCGAAGACATCCGGCCGCTGACCGAACTGGACCTTCTTGGCCGCCGCGAAGTGCAGACCGACCTTGCGGCCATCGCCGGCTACCTCACGGGCAAGCGCGTGCTCGTCACCGGTGCGGGCGGGTCCATCGGCTCGGAGTTGTGTCGCCAGGTCAGCAAATTTGCGCCGTCGGCGCTCGTGATGGTCGACCGTGACGAGTCGGCACTGCACGCCGTGCAGCTCTCGCTCTTCGGCCGGGCCCGACTCGACGACCCGAGTTTGGTGGTGGCCGACATCAGGGATCGCGACCGCATGTTCGAGGTGTTCAGCAACCACATGCCCGACGTCGTGTTCCACGCGGCGGCGCTCAAGCACCTGACGCTGCTCGAGATGCACCCGACTGAAGCGGTCAAGACGAACGTCTTCGGTACTCAGAACGTCCTCGACGCCGCAGTCGTGACCGGTGTGCGCACGCTCGTCAACATTTCCACCGACAAGGCCGCCAACCCCACGAGCATCCTGGGTTACTCCAAACGGATCGCGGAACGGTTGACCTCGGCCGTTCGGGAAGAGAACACCACGTTTCTGTCGGTGCGCTTCGGCAACGTCCTCGGCAGCCGGGGATCAGTGTTGACCGTGTTCCGTCACCAGATCGCCCAGGGCGGCCCGGTGACCGTCACCGATCCCAACGTCACCCGCTTCTTCATGACAATCGAGGAGGCCGTGCAGCTCGTCATCCAGGCTGGCGCAATCGGCTGCCCCTCGGAAGTGCTCGTGCTCGACATGGGCGAACCGGTTGGTATCGCCGAAGTCGCCGCGCGCCTAATCGAGGCCTCGGGCAAAGACATCCCGATCGAGTTCACAGGCTTGCGCCCGGGCGAGAAGCTGCACGAGGAGCTGTTCGGAGACGGCGAAACGGGCGAGCGACCCGAGCACCCGCTTGTCTCCCACGTTGCGGTTCCCGGGCTGCGCATCGACACGGTCCGCGGCGCGGGCGACCCGCCAGAGCTGATCGCCAAAAGGCTGCCGGACCTCTGCGAGTTCGACGACTCCAGCGTCGCGTCGGTGATCGACTTCGACGAGCGTCGGGTCCTTCGCGAAGCCGCCGCTTGCTCTAACCGCGCCGCTAGCGAATCGGGGCGAGCGGTCCGCAGCCGGTCTTGAACCACTCGATCGTCTTCCGCAGCCCGTCCTCGAGAGCGACCGGCTGCACGGCGGGGAACAAACCACGCAGCTTCGATTGGTCGGCCTGGCTGTGGCGAACGTCGCCCGCACGTACCGGGCCGTGTTGCCGTTTCAACTCGACCCCGAGCATCTGCTCGAGCAGTTCGATCAACTCCAGCAGTGTCACCCGTGACCCGAAGGCAAGGTTGACCGGTTCGGGGTCGGCCACCCTGCGCTGCACCGCGTCGGTGATGACCGCGCACACGCTGTCGACGAAGGTGAAGTCGCGTGACTGCTCACCGTCGCCGTCGATGCGCAGCAGCTGATCCTTCAGCGCCGCGTCGAGGAACGCCGGGATCACTGCGGCGTAGGCGTGCCCGGCCGCCTGCAGCGGACCGAACACGTTGAAGAACCGCATCGCCAGCACGTCCAGCCCAAACGACGCTCCGTACGCGAGCGCGTAGGTCTCGGTCGCGAGCTTCGACACGGCGTAGGGGCTCTGTGGCGACGGCTTCAACGTCTCGACTTTGGGCAGCGTCGGGTTGGAGCCGTAGACCGACGACGACGAGGCCACGAGGACGTGCCCGACGCCGGCGCCTCGTGCGGCCTCAAGCACGTGCAACGTCCCGGTGGCGTTGGCGTGATGCGATGCGACCGGGTCTTCGATCGACTTCTGTACCGAAGGGCGCGCGGCGAGGTGCACTATTGCGCCGGCGCCACCGGCCGCCGCCCGCATCGCATCGAGGTCGAGCAGGTCGGCCTCGACCAGTTCCGCACCGGCGCCGTCGAGGTTCGCTCGCGCGCCCGTTGAGAGGTTGTCGTAGGCCACTACTTCGTCGATGCCCGCAGCTCGGACGAGGTGTCGGCACAGGTTCGCACCGATGAAACCCGCGCCGCCGGTCACAATCACGCGCACGGGCTGACCTTACCGGGGCCTCGCCTGACTCTTATTCCTCGGTCACAGGGAGTAGCTTCGCTCGCGATGGAGCTTCAGGCCCTCGTCAGCCTGTTCCGGCGGCGCTGGTGGATCGTTGCGCTTGCCTTCGTCATTGGGATGAGCGCAGGACTGCTCAGGTCCGGCACGACAACCAAGATCTACCGGGCCGAGGCCCGGCTCTACGTGAACGTCCCCAACGCGTCCGACCTCCGAGCGCAAGCCGAAGGTGTGCAGCTCACCACGCAGCTACTGGCGAGCTACGCCAAGATCGTCGGATCCGAGAAGACGACTGGCCTCGTGGCGAACGCGCTCGGCAACCGAGTAACCCCGCGTCAGGTGCGGGCCCGCGTTTCTGCAAGCACAGTACCCTCGACCCTGCTGCTCGAGGTTAGGGCGACCGATCGCAACCCGCGGCTCGCGGCCGTGTTGGCCAACGAGACGGCGCTGGCGCTTACGACCGTTATCGACGAATTGGGCTCGAACCCAAGCGGCATCGGCGTAAAGGCCACGATCATCGACCGCGCCAACGTGCCCAGTGGCCCGATAGTTCCCCGCCCCAAGAACGACTTGGCCGTGGGCGCGATGCTGGGCCTGGCGCTGGGCGCCGGTATTGCCCTCGCCGTCGACGCGCTCGACAAGACGATTCGCACGCCCCAAATCGCCTCGGAGATCTTCGACGCGCCGTACCTCGCGTCAGTGCCGCGACAGAAGCGCGTATCGACTCAGCCGCTGTCGGCGGTCAACGGGCGCTCGCCAGCGGGCGAGTCGTATCGCGTCTTGCGCACCGCGATTCGCTTCCGCGACGCGACGCACCCGATCAAGACCGTGCTCATCACCTCAGCGGCGGCGGGCGACGGCAAGTCGACGATCGCCGCGAACCTGGCGATCGCGATGGCGCAAGACGGCGCTCGTGTGATCCTGATCGACGCCGACTTGCGCCGCACCCGCCTGGCGAACATGTTCGACTTGAAGAAGGGCCCGGGTTTGAGCAACGTACTGCTCGGCAAGGTCAAGCTCAACGACGCGCTGGTGTCCTGGAGCCGGGGGCTGCGCATCCTCGGGATCGGGACCCCCGGGCTCAATCCGTCCGAAGCGTTGGGCTCCCAGGCCATGGTCGACGTGCTGAATGAGGCCAAGTCGATGGCCGACATGGTGATCGTTGACGCCCCACCCGTGCTGCCGGTTACCGACCCGACGGTGCTCGCCGCGCTCGTCGATGCGACCCTCGTCGTGTGTCGCTGGGGCCGCACTACTTTGCACGCCGCCGACGCGACGCGGGCGACCTTGGACAACGTCGGCGCCAACGTAATCGGTGTCGTGCTCAACGCCGAAGGCGGCGGCCGGTCGGCCAATTACTACCGCCATTACTCGACCCGGCCCGCGCATCGTCGCCGCGATCAGCCTCCGGTCGAAGGAGCGTCGAAGCCACCGGGGTCGAACGGTTCGACCGGGCTGGCACCGGCGGCGCCGAACGCCTCGGCTCGTTCCACACCGGCAGACGTGCGGGCTTTACCTACGCGGCCCGCCGCCGGCAGCGATGGCTGACGTAGGCCTCCTCGGTCTCGCAGTAGCGCTCACTCTCGTTGCGGGTCTGGGGATTGCCGGCTACGAAGAGTTCGCCGAACGTCGCGGCTGGCGTTGGCGCAACCTGCACCGGCCCGGCGGCGTTGCCTTACTGCTCGCAGCCGGGCTCACAGCGGCCTTAGCCGGGCTTGTGCGCGGCAACTTGTTCGTGGGTGTGGCGCTCGTCGTCGCCGCGCTGTCGAGCCTCGCCGTTCTGCGCCGCAGTGGTCGGTTCCTGTCGTTCCTGATGCTGTGGGTGGGCGCGATCGCCGTCGTATTCGTGCTCGACGCCGAGGTCGCGGCCTTCGGAGTGCGCGCCGCCGACGTCGCCTTCACCGCCCTGCTGCTGGCCGCGGTGTGCAGCCTGCTGCGGGAGTTCGACGCAGCTGGTGCGTACGGCTGGGCAACCGCGCTCGGCGCTGCTGGCGCGATGACGGCGATGTGTTATGCCCTCGACCGCAGCGGCGACGCCCGGCTGGGTTTGCTCGTAACTGGTGCGGTTTTCGGGGTGATTTCGGTGGTGCCTTTTGGCGCCGGCATGCTTGGCCGCACCGGCGCCCGATTCCTCGGCCTGGTCATCGGCGGCATGGCGTTCCGGGCCGCGGCCGGCAGTCCCGGCGCAGCCATACCCGTGCTCGGCGTGGCATTGATCGCCGCCGCGTTGTACGTCGCCTTCCTGCCGGCGCCCAATCGTCGCCGAGTCGCTCTTTCGCTGGGCGCAGTCGCCATTTTGTTCGGCGTGCTGGCGGTGCCCGCCACCCTGGCGTTGCTCGACGTCGCCCGGCCGATGAGTCAGACCGTCGCCACGAGTCGCGGCCTCGTGCGCGTGGACCCGCGTGGTGGTCTCGAGACGGCGTCGGCCCGGCTCGGCCCGCTGCAACAGGCTTTCACCCACTACGCCCGTCGGCTGGAATCCCGCAGCGTGCAACTCGGCCGGTATGTCCCCGTGCTCGGCGCAAACCTACGAGCGGCCACCGTCGCCACGCGCGCCGCCGCCAACCTCGCGGGGTCGGCGCGGGGCCTGTTGAGCAACGTGAGCGTGCGGTCGGTATCACCCCGCAACGGAGCGGTCGACCGGCAGGCCCTGCGCAACCTCAACGGCGGGCTGCAAACCGTGCAAGAGGTCATCGCCGAGTCACAGCAGCGCATCGCAGCGGGCGGCAACCTCGACCTGTTGCTACCGCAGCTGCGCAGCGGCGTGCGCGACCTGCAACGACAGCTCGATTCAGTGGAAGGCCGGGTGACCACCACCATCGAGGGCACCGCAGTGGCCGAACGCCTGCTGGGTTTCGACCGACCACGGCTCTTCTTCGTTGCCATGCAAAACAATGCCGAGAGCCGGGCCACCGGCGGCTACATCGCCAACTACGGCATAGTCACCATGGACAACGGCCGCGTCGCGTCGCGCACCTTCACCCGGACTTCGGAATTCGACGAAGCGCGGGACCGCCCTCGCCTACTCAACGCGCCCCGCGACTTCCGTCGCCGGTATTCGCAGTTCGACGTCGACCGCAACTGGACCAACGTCAACCTGTCACCCGACTACCCGACCGTCGCCCGGATCATGGCCGACCAGTACCGCCAGTTCAGCGGCCAGGCCGTCGACGGTGTGATCACACTGGACCCGGTGGCTCTCGCCGGCCTGCTGAAGCTAACGGGCCCCGTGCGGGTGCCGTCATGGCCGGTGCCGCTCACCGAGCGCAACATCGTCGAGGTGACGCTGCACGACGAGTACGTCGCGTTCGAGAACAACAGCGCGGCCCGTCTGGATTTCCTCGGCGATGTCGCCGAGGTGGTGTTCGACCGGCTCATCAGTCAGGGCTTAAATGACGTGTTGGTAGCGGCGCCGGTGATCGACAACCTGGCGAGCACCCGTCGCCTCCAGATGTGGAGCCCCGATGCTGCGGCCCGGGGCTTCTTCGCCAAGACCGGTTCCGACGGCGCGCTCAAGCGCACCGGTGATGCAGTGGTGGTCACGACGCAAAACGCCGCGGGCAACAAGGCCGACTATTTCCTCGAACGAAAGTTCTCCTACGACAGCCTCGTGGCGCACCGAGACAGCTCGCTTGCGGTGCAGAGCACGCTTACGGTGCAGCTGACGAACCGCGCTCCGGTGCGGGGCCAGCCCCGATATGTCGTTGGCCCGGCCTTCCCCGGCCTGAAAGCTGGCGACAACCGGCTTTACTTCAGCTTTTACTCGCCGCTTGAGGTGACCGAGGCGACGATCGACGGGCAGAAGCTTGACCTGTCGGCCGCGCCCGAATTAGGCGTCACCGCCCGCTCAGCGTTCGTGGTCGTGCCGGTGAGCGGCACCCGGACGATCCAGATCAAGCTTGCCGGGCTGCTCCCGGAGCGAGCCTCGTACCGGCTTGACGTCTTCCAACAGCCCACCGTGGTGCCCGACGCGCTCGATCTACGCGTGCGCGGGGCTGGCCAAAAAGGGCGGTTTGTCTTCTCGGGGCCTGTTGTCCAGGACCTTCATCTGAGCCTGCCAGCAGGAAGATAAAGGTGGCAGCCGAAGAAACAATGCCCAGGTCAGGGCCCGGATTCAGTAGTTGACACGTCGGCCCCGACGTCGTTGACTTTTCGAACCGGCGTTCCAGGAGTTTCCGTGTTCCGAAGGTTTGTCTTTGTTGTAGCTGCAGCACCCGCGGTTGCCACGGGCGCCGCCGCGCACGCCCAGATGGCGCTGGTGCTGGCCGTGCGCAGACGCTTTGTCCCGCTAAGGGCGAAACGACCCCGGGCGCGAGCGCGCCGGACGCTGGGAACGTCAGCGGACAGTTGTTACGTCTGGCACACTACTGCCTGGGGCTGGCGCAAGAAACAGCCAAAACTGGGAGTACAAGTGTTCAAGAAGTTGGCCATTGTCGTCGCTGCACTCGTTATGGGGGCAACGGGAATCGCGCACGCGCAGACGAACTATCCCGCCACGGCCACGCTCGAGTTGCGCGACGAGCAGGGCGGCACGATCGAGGACGGGGTGTGCGTCAACGCTATCGTTCGGGTGCGCGCGAACGGATGGGCCAGCTCCACCGACGTCAAGGCCGAATACTTTTCCGAGGCGGTTCAGCTCGGCACCTACAAGTCGGACGCCACCGGCGAAGTGAATTTCCAGTTCCGGGTACCCAACGCCCCGCCCGTTCCCGGCACCCACACCTTCCGGCTCAGCGGCACCGGTGCGAACGGCCAGCCCCGCACCGTCGAGGCTGCTATCAGGTGTCTCGGGTTTTGCGATCAGCCCAACGGCGGAGTTGGCGGATCGGGTGCGGGTCGCACCAACTCGGGGTCGGTGTTCGGCAAGACCGGCTCGGAACTCCTCCCGTTCCTCCAAGTGGGCCTTGCTCTGTTCGCGGTCGGCGCCGTGCTGGCGATGGCGACGCGTAAGCGCCGGTCCGCCGACTCTTTCTCCGGCTAGCCGACGCGTGGCCGCGAGCGACGGCTGACTCTGCAAAAGTCGGAACGTGGAAGCGCTCAAGATCGATGTCCCGACCGGGATCGTGCAGGGCGAATACGACGAGCGGTTTCAGCCCGTTGTCGACCAGTTCGTCGGTAATTATCACGACAACGACGAAGTTGGCGCGTCGTTGTGCGTGAGCTACGAAGGCGAAACCGTCATCGATGTGTGGGGCGGCTCGATCGACCGTGAGATGACCGCTCCGTGGGAGAGCGACACGATTTCAATCGTCATGTCGTGCACCAAGGGCGCCGTGGCGTTGTGCGCGCACGTGCTCGCGTCGCAGGGCCTGCTCGACATCGAAGCTCCAGTCGCGCAG
>JACCXE010000395.1 GCA_013697265.1 Actinomycetota bacterium
CGGCGACACGCTCGACATCATTGGCGCCGAGCTCGCCCGTTTGGCCAACGACGGCGTTACCGAGCGCGAGCTCGACATCGCCAAGCGGCATCTTGTCGGTGCGTTCCACCTCGGCCTTGAGGACACCGGAGCGCGCATGGCGAGCATCGCGTCATCCCAACTGACGTTGGGCACCGTCGACGACGTCGACACCGTGGCCGGGCGTATTCGCGGTGTCAGTCGCGCCGACGTCGAGCGGGTCGCGCGGGACCTCACCACGGCGCCGCGTGCAGTCGCGGTAGACGGCACCGTGCCCGAGGCCGAAATCGCGGACCGGGTCGGCCAGTGGTAGCAAACTGAACACATGACGGCACCTATTCGCGTTGGCGTGTTCGGTGCGGCCGGGCGGATGGGGCGCACCGTGTGCGCTGCGGTCGCCGCAGACTCAACGCTCGAACTGGTCGCCGCTGTCGATCCCTTCGCCGACGGCGAAGTAGTCGAGGGCATCGCGGTCGAAAAGGAAGCACAGGCGATGGCGGACGCCGGCGCGCAGGTTGCAATCGACTTCACGGTGATCGACGCCGCGCGCGTCAACGCCGCCTTCTGCGCCACGCGCGGAATCCACTCGGTCATCGGAACGAGCGGATTCGACGACGACGACCTCGCCGAACTCGGAAAGCTGTTCAACCGCGTCGACGGCCCGAACTGTGTGGTCGCCGCGAACTTCGCCATCGGCGCGGTGATGATGGCCTACCTCGCAGCCAAGGCCGCGCCTTACTTCGACACGGTCGAGATCATCGAGTCACACCACGACACCAAGAAAGACGCGCCGTCGGGCACCGCCATAGACACCGCCAACCGCATCGCAGCCGCGTCGTCGGATTGGGCCGCCGACCCCACCGAGATCCAGCACCTGCCCGGCGCTCGAGGCGCCCGCGGCGCGGGCGGTATTCCCATTCACGCCGTGCGTATGCGGGGCATGGTCGCAAGCCAAGAGGTCGTGTTCGGTGCCACCGGCCAAACGCTGGTGCTCAGGCACGACACATTCGATCGCACGTCTTTCATGCCCGGCGTGTTGCTCGCTACGAAGGCGGTGGGGGACACGCCGGGCCTGACCGTCGGGCTCGACGACCTCCTCGACCTCTCCTAAATCAACCAAGTCGATAGACTCGATGGAATGACCTCACAGCTGTTCTTCGTCGTGCTTGCAGGTTTTTGCGCCTCGATGGTCGACGGCGCCCTCGGCATGGGTTTTGGCCCGACGTCGTCGACCATCTTGCTGGGTACGGGGCTGAACCCGGCTGCCGCTTCCACAGTGGTCAACCTTGCCAAGGTCGCGACCGGTCTGGCTGCGGCGGTGTCGCACTGGCGCTTCGGCAACATCGACCATCGGTTGGTTCGCCGCTTGGCCATTCCGGGCGCAGGCGGCGCGCTCGTGGGCGTCACGGTGCTCGCCAATGTCGACGGCGACAAAATTCGGCCGGTCCTCGCCGCCCTGTTGCTGCTGGTCGGCCTGCGCATCCTGGTGCGCTTCAGCGTGTGGCTGCCCGTCACGCCCGCCGCGGCCGAGAACGAACCCGACACCGGCTTGCCTCCGTACAACGAGCGCGGCATCACGTTGGGCGCCGCGGCCGGAGGGGTGACGAATGGGCTGATCGGAGCGTGGGGGCCAGTGGTCACGCCGATGCTGTTGCAAAAAGGACTGCCCGCTCGCTTCGCCATTGGTTCGACCAACACGGCCGAGGTTGCCGTCGCCGTTGTCGCGTCGGGCTCGTTGTTGGCCTCGATCGGCGGCGACGGCGTCGAATTCGCCGTCGTGATGGCGATGCTGATCGGTGGCGTCGCCGCCGCTCCGCTCGCGGCGTGGACCGTGCGCCGGCTGCCGCCCCGCCCGCTCGGTGTCGCCGTGGCCGCCTTGCTCCTGCTGACCAACGTGCGGGAGTTAGCGGGGTACTTCGATGTTGGCGCTGTGCGGTGGGCGATCTACCTGCTGGTCATCGCCGCCTGCGGCGTGGCCCTGTTCCGGCCGCGACTCGAGCACCGGCTCCGCCGAAGCCACATCCAGCCCGGCTGAGGCCTGATCAGTCGTCTTTCGACTCGGCCTTCTCGATAGACGCCTCAAGCTCCGAGGCCAGGGTGCCGACGCCTTCGAGTTCACTCGGCTTGCCCTTCTTGCGGTTGGTGGCGGACTGAATGGCGAACACCGCGATCGAGAGCGCGACAAGCTGCCACTGGTAGCGCTTCACGAAGTCGAGCACAGGCTCGATGATGGGCTCGAACACGTCGCCGAACACTTTGATGAGCACGAGGCGACTCAATGTGCCGACGACGTTGAGTGCGATGAACAACCGGAGGTTCATGCGTGAGGCGCCTGCGAGCAGGCACACGTACGCATTGGGCGCCGCGAACACAATCACGGGGCCGGCCTTGGCGAACCATTTCTTTACGAGCGGAATCGTGCCGCTATTACCGGTCTTGTTCTCGATCCAGTCGAGCGCACCCGTTCCGTACCACCGGCCCAGTAGGAAATAGAGCGGGTCCGTGAGGATCAATCGGAAGAAGGCGACAGCGAAGAACTCCCACGCCTCGACCCGGGTCGAGGCCAGGATCAGGTAGCGGTTGATGGGATTGAAGAAGATCACGACGAGCGGGTGATCGTTGATCAGCGCCGGTGCCGCGAGGTTGATCACAGTGCCGGCGACCGTGAAGCCGACGATGGGGATGAGCAGGATCGTGAGCCGCTTGCGCCGATGGCGCTTCTGCTCGTCGTTTAGCTCTTCGGGCGCTTCGTCAGCGACCGTTTCCCCGTCAGCCATCTGGGAACAGTAGGTGAGCCATACAGTTTGAGGCATGCGGGGACGGAACACGCCGACGTCCACTGAACGATTGCTCCAGGCGACCTTTGCCTGCGTCGCGCGTTACGGCATCGCGAAAACCACCGTCGAAGACGTCGCCCGCGAGTCGAGTATGAGCCGGGCGACGGTCTATCGCCAGTTCCCGGGCGGCAAGGAACAACTCATCGCCGACACGATCCGTTGGGAGGCAACCCGGTTCTTGGCCCGCTTGGCTGAGGCAATCGAGCACGCACCCGACTTCGAGACGACGCTCGAAGAGGCGATCCTCTTCGCGCGCAACGCCTTGGACCAGCACGCGGTTTTCCAGAAGGTGCTCGAGACCGAACCCGAGTTGTTGCTGCCGAACCTCACCGTCAACGACTCGGCTCTGCGCGAGATGGTCAAGACGTTCCTGCGCACCCATTTGGTGGCCGAGGCCGACCGCCTCGCGCCGGGAGTCACTATGGAGGGTGCGGCCGATCACGTCGCCCGGCTGCTCATGTCGTTCATGGGCGCCCAGGGAAGTTGGGATCTCACCGACAAGGCACAAGTTCGCCAGGTCGTTCGCACCGAGTTGTTGGCCGGGGTGTTCGCCGCACCGATGTCGGTATAGAGGTGCGACACTGAGGTCGTGGCGGATCACGCAGTTATGGGCAAGATCGGGCGAGTTACGAGCACGATCACCGCGGGGCGGCTTGGCGAAGTGATGATTCAGGTTCGCGGCGGGTCCGAGGCGTTCAACGCTCGGGCGGCCGACGCGGCCGAGATCATCGCAACCGGCACCCGCGTCGTGGTTGTGGAGTACTTCCCGCCCCGCACCGTCATCGTCACGCCGATGTAGCCAACCCACAAACCCGTAGGGAGTTTCTCCATGGTCGTCCTGATTGCCGTTGTTGTTGTCGTCGTCCTCTTCATGGCGCTGTTCAAGCTGATGTGGCGAGTGGCCGAGCCAAACGAAGCGCTCGTCATCTCGGGCTTGCGCGAACACGGCACCGGCGACGGCGTGGCTGAAAGCCTCGGCTTCAGGATCGTCACCGGTAAGGGCACGCTGGTTATCCCCGGCGTGCAGACCGTGCGCCGGCTGTCGCTCGACCTCAACGAGGCGGAGCTACAGATCGAGTGCGTCACCCACCAGGGCATCCCGCTCGGGATCCAGGGCGTCGTGATCTTCAAGGTCGGCGACGACTACCACTCGATAGCGAACGCGGCGCGCCGCTTCCTCGACCAGCAAGACCAGATGGACCATCGCGTGCACAACCTGTTCGCGGGGCATCTGCGCGCCATCGTCGGCAACATGACCGTCGAGGAAATGATCCGCGACCGCGAGAAGCTCACCATGCTTACCCGCGAGTCGTCGGGCACCGAGATGGAAAAGCTCGGCCTCATCGTCGACTCGCTGCAGATCCAAGAGATCATCGACCCGACCGGTTACATCGAGAACATGGGCAAGCCCCACGCGGCGGCGGTGCAGATGACGGCGCGCATCGCCCAGGCCGACGCCGACCGCGAAGCAACCCAGCGCGAACAGCTGGCCGAAGCGCTTAAGGCCGAAGCGCGGCGAGACAGCTCGATCAAACAGGCCGGGTTCCAGGCCGAGGTTGACGCGGCGGCGGCCTCGGCTCGCCAATCCGGCCCACTGACGGAAGCAAGTGCACGCCAAGAAGTTGTAGTGCAGGAAACCAAGGTCGCCGAGCTCGAAGGTCAACGCGAAGAGCAGCGCCTGCAAGCAACCGTCCGTCGCCCGGCCGACGCCAAGGCCTATGAAGAAGTCACGTTGGCCAAGGCGTCCCGCGATGCACGCATCGCGGCGGCCGAAGCTCAGCGCCAAGAAGTCGAATTGCAAGCGGCCGGCCACGCGCAGCGGGTGCGGCTCGAAGCCGAAGCTGAAGCCGAACACGTGAAGCTCGACGCCGCGGCGCGGGCCGAGTCGACCCGATCGGTGGGCATCGCCGAGGCCGACGCCACCGCGGCCAAGGGTCAAGCCGAAGGCGCCGCCGTGCGGGCCCGAGGCATGGCCGAAGCGGACTCGATCAAGGCGCGCTCCGACGCGCTGGCCGAGAACCAAGACGCCGTGATCGGCCAACAGTTGGCCGAAAACTGGCCCGCCATCGTGGAAGCTGCGGCGAAACCCTTCGGCGCCATCGACCAACTCATCGTGCTCAACGGCGCCAGCGGCCTGTCCGACGCTTTCGCACAGGCTCTGAGCCAGGGCGTGGCCGGATTGCAGATGGCCCGCAAGATCCTCGGGTCGCCCGGGGAAGAGGACGCCGCCGAGAAAGAAAAAGCCGTCGTTACTGCGCAAAGCGGGTAGCTGGACGATGAGACGTCATTGACAATGCGACAGATCTAGGCTTATTGTCTCAGCCGATGGCCGTAATCGATATGCGCGATGCGAACGCCTTCGGCGATGAATCACAAGCACGCGTGATCAGCGCCACCCTTCGCTGCATCGCCCGCTGGGGCCTGACCAAAACGACTCTCGACGACGTCGCTCGCGAAGCCGGCGTGTCGCGAGCCACGGTCTACCGCATCGTTCCCGGCGGCAAAGAAGGGCTAATGAACCTGGTCGCCGCGGCCGAATTGAACCGGTTCTTTATGTCACTCGACACCGCGGTCAAAGGCCTCGACAACCTCGAAGACACGCTGGTTGCCGCGGTCGTAACCGCGGCTCGGCATCTCGACGAGCACGGGGCGCTGCGGTTCATGCTCGCCCACGAACCCGACCTGATCTTGCCCCGGTTCGCGTTCACGAACCTCGATCTGATCCTCAGCAACGTGCGCGTGTTCGCCGCTCCCTACGTCGACCAGTGGCTCGGCCACGATGCCGGTGCCGCCGCCGAGTGGGTCGCCCGCATCATCTTGTCCTACGTCCTAACCCCGTCGGCCGAGTTCAACCTCGCCGACGAGCAGTCGGCCCGTCGCCTGGTGCGCACCTACGTGTTGCCTGGCCTCACCAGCAGCATCAAGCACTACCGCAACACCGTCAGCCACACCGCCTAAGTCGTCAATTAACCAGAGGGGTCCACTAATGGCCATCACCGAAAATGAAAGCATCATCGGTCGGGACGAAATCAACGACCTTGAAGCGATCCTGTCGATCACCAACACCGAGAAAGACGCGGTCGTCAGCCACGTTCAGTCGCATTACGACACGATCTTCACGTGGGACTACGAAAAGGGTCACCGTCCCAAGCTGAACCGCCTCTACGAGAAGGCGAAGACGTCGATGTGGAACGGCGAGACCGACCTTCCGTGGGATACGGAAGTCGACCAAGAGATGGTCGTGCTCAACAATGCCGCGGCGCAAGGCCAGGCCGGCCTGTCACAAGGTATGGACCTTGCCGGCACGCCGTTCGAGAAGTGGACCGACAAGGAATTCATCCAGATGGGCATCGAGTCCCAGAACTGGACGCTGAGCCAATTCATGCACGGCGAGCAGGGCGCGCTCATCTGCACGGCCCGCATCGTCGAGTCCGTCCCGTGGATCGACGCCAAGTACTACGCGTCCACCCAGGTGATGGACGAGGCCCGCCACGTCGAAGTGTTCGCTAAGTACCTCGACACGAAGCTGTCGGGCCACTA
>JACCXE010000396.1 GCA_013697265.1 Actinomycetota bacterium
ACACCCACGCCAACGGCGACCACTGCTACGGCAACTCTTTGGTGCCCGACGCCGCGATCGTCGCGTCGAGCGCGGCGGCCCGCGAGATGGACGAAACTCCGCCCGCGATGCTCGCCGGCATGGTGAGGGCGGCGCCGCAGCTCGAACCCGTGCTCGGCCGGTGGATCGAGGCGGCGTTCGGCCCCTACGACTTCGACGGCATCGAGATGCGGACGCCCACGTCCACCTTCGAAGGATCGCTCACCCTCGACGTCGGCGGCCGAGCCGTCGACCTGATCGAGGTCGGCCCCGCCCACACCGCGGGCGACGTGATCGCGCACGTGCCCGACGCCGGCGTGGTGTTCACGGGAGACATCGTGTTCCACCGGGGCACGCCGATCATGTGGGCCGGGCCGGTTGAGAACTGGATCGCAGCGTGCGACCGGATCTGCGATCTCGGCCCGGACGTCGTGGTGCCCGGACACGGCCCGGTGACCGACACCACCGGCGTACGCGAAACGCGCGACTATCTCGCCTTCTTGCGCGACGAGGTGACCCAACGGTTCGACGCCGGCATGACCTACATCGACGCCGCCCGCGACATCGACCTCGGCCGGTTCGCCGACCTGGGTGAGTCGGGCCGCATCGTGGTCAACGCGCACAACATCTACCGAGACCTCGACCCATCCCGCGCCACAGCCGACGTGATGACGTTGTTCAGCCAGATGGCGGAGTACGAAGTCGCCCGTTAAGAGCCAGAATGTGACCATGACGCAGTACCCGGCGGTTGTGATCGGCCCGCTCTTTCCCGATGGGGCCAAGGCGATGGTCGACCTGTGTGAACGCTTCGGGCGCTACGGGATGTACTCGCAGGAAAACGTCGAGAGCGACCTCGGCCAAGGCCTCGGGCAGCGTCACGACAGCGTGCTCAACTTCCTCAAGACCGGCGGCCGCTTCGGGCGCCACGAAGACCTCAAGACACTGGCCCGGCGCACGAACTACTTCCGCGAGGAATACGCGTACGGCCAAACCACGCTGATCGACGGCATCGCGCCCTACCTCAATCACACGGCGTTCGCCGAAGCAGCGCGGGCGGTGCACGACCGGCCAATCGTCGAACCGGCGATCGTGTTCGCCAACCTGATGGTGCCGGGCCAAGAGTTGGCCACGCACACCGACGTGCCCGAGTTCCGGGGCGCCAATCGCAAGGTGATGCCGCAGTGGCTGCTCGTGGCCATGCACCACTCTGGGTTGTTCGAGCCGTGGCGGATGCCGATTGCCACGGGCGTCGCATGGTTCCACGACTGCGAAGGCGGGGAGTTCGCCTACTACCCCGACGGCGCCGACGGGCCGCCCGTCGCCCATCAAGTGCGCACGAACACCGCAGTCGTGTTCGACGCCGACTCGGTGTTCCACGGCGTCGACCGCATCGCGTCCAACAGCGACGAGATGCCACCCCTCAAACCTGGCATGCATCTCACCTACGTCGGCGATAAGCAGTGGGTCGTGATCGCCGAAGACGGGTCGACCGAAGTGGCGCGCTACCGCTGGGACGAACTGCGTTTCTCGGTGAGCTGGAAGGCGTACTGCTTCGCCGACGAACGCGCGCGCGACACGTGGCGCGCCGGCGGCGACGACCTGTCACTCGACGTCGTGCTCGAACGGCTCATCTCCGACCTGCGGGCCCGCGAGCGCATTCTCGGGCCGCTACCGAGCAAGGCCGAGATCGCCCTGATGATTATCGACGAATACATCGTGTTCCCCGAACCGACCTTGGTGTGACCGTCGCGACGCGCTTCGACGCGAAGGACGCGGCCGTCGATGGCGTTGTCGCCGCGATGAAGGCCGAGGGCTACTGCATCGTCGAAGGCATGCTGTCGAAGAAGGCAGTGAAAGCCACGAAGGCCGACCTGCTCGACATCCTCGGCCTCACGCCGACAGGCCGCAACGACTTCGAGGGGTACAAGACGCAACGCATCTATGCCCTGTTCGCCAAGACCCGCATGTTCGACCAACCCGCAATCGACCCACTGTTGCTCGGTGTGCTCGATCAGATCCTCGGCTACTACCAACTGTCGGCGCCGGTCGGAATCTTCATCGGCCCAGGCGAGGCGGCACAGGGCCTGCATAAAGACCAGTCCGTCTATCCCCTGCCGGATGACTTCGCGCCAGTCGTGGTGAACACGATGTGGGCCTTCGACGACTTCGCGCAGGCGAACGGGGCGACGCGGCTCATCCCGAATAGCCACAAGTGGACCGAGCGCACGCCGACCGCGAAGGACAAGTTCATCTACGCCGAGATGCCCGCCGGTTCGGTGATGTTCTATCCGGGCAACGCCTGGCACGGCGGCGGCGCCAACACCACCGGCAAGGCGCGGCTCGGCGTGATCCTCGAGTACGTGTCGGCGTGGCTACGCCCGCAGGAGAACCACGTGCTGGCCGTGCCGCGCGACGTCACCGAAACCTTGCCTGAGCGGTTGCAAGAACTGCTCGGCTACAACATCTTCCCGCCCTTCGTCGGTTACGTCGACGGCCGTCACCCGCGGCGCTACATCAGCGAACCTGTTCGCCGCACGTAGCCCAGTCACCCGGCCTCGGGTATGCCTGCGTCGTCGTTAGGGCACAAGGTTGTTCGTGGTCACTCAAGTCAGCCTGCCCCGCCTTGGATAACGCGCCGCCGATCGGCGATCTCCGCCTCCTGGGAGACGGACGCGGCGCGTTACTGATCACACCGGGTGCCGAGGTGGTGTGGTGGTGCACGCCGCGTTTCGACTCTGATCCGACGTTCTGGTCGCTGCTCGATAACGACGGCGCCGCGGCGCGCTTCGTCGACGTGCGTCCCCTGGACCGCTCCACCGAGCCGGCGGGCGCCACTACGTGGACGCGCCTACAAACCCTCTCGGGCACGGTCGAAGTGCGCGACTGTCTCGTGGACGGCGAACTAATCCGCCTAGTCAGCGCTATCTCCGGTCAGGTGGACGTCTGTCTCTCGGTGTCGTTCCCGACGTTTGGATCCGGCACGCCCGCGGCCGACCAGCCGATGCGTCTACGTGCACCGAGTGGTGACGCCGTAGCGGTTTCGATCACGCCCGGAGAGGTCGCGCTCGTCGACGCCACTGATGCCGCGGCGCGCTGCGACGCGGCCGAGCACAAGTTCAGGCGTCAGGCTCGCGTCCATGCCACGAGCGCGCAACGTGATCGTGTCCACGACGCGTTCGCCGTGATCAGCCTGCTC
>JACCXE010000450.1 GCA_013697265.1 Actinomycetota bacterium
CTGCCCAACTGCCGGCCCAGCGCCGCCCGTCCAAGCCGGTGAAACTGCCCGACGCCGAACGCGAGAAAGTGATCGCGGAACTCCAACGCCACTGCGGCGACGGGCTGCTGACCCTCGACGACTTCGCCGACCGCGCCGGAATGGTCTGGGCCGCAGCCACCTCGATGGACCTCGAGGCGATAGTCGCCGATCTTCCCGCGCCCCAGCAGCAGGTGCAGGTCGCCGCGACACCAGTGGTCGGCGAGGCCCGCCGCCGCAAGGTGCGCAAGTGGATCGTGGCGATCATGAGCGGCTCCAACAAGAAGGGCCGCTGGCGCGTGGGCGACCAGCTCACGTCGGTTTGCATCATGGGTGGTGCGGAAATCGATCTACGCGAGGCCGAGTTCGACGGGCCCGAACTGCACATCATCGCGGTGGCGATCATGGGCGGCGTGAGCGTGATCGTGCCCGAGGGCATCGACGTCGACCTGGGCGGCATCGCGATCATGGGCGGCAAAGACTGCAGGCTGGCACCCGTGCCGATTCTCCACGGCGCGCCGCGCGTTCGGGTAACTGCGTTCGCCCTTATGGGTGGCGTCGACGTGCGATCACGCAAATCGCCGGCCGAACTCGCGATCGAACGCGAGGCCAAGCGCGCCGCCGATCTGGAGAAGCGAGCGTTGCGCCGCGCCGACCGCGCCGAACTCGCCCGCGCCCGCGGGCCGCGTGGTGGTGCATTGCGCCGCGCACCCGAGCCGCCTCGCGCCCCTCGACCGCCGCATGCCGATCGTTGGCAAACGAACGACGACGACGCCTCCGCGGTGCGCCGCCGGCTCAAGCGCAACGGTCGCCCCGAGGGCACGGTGACCATCATGTTCACCGACATCGAAGGCTCCACCGAGTTGACCGAGCGCCTCGGCGACGAGAGCGCCTCGGTGCTGGTCAAAGAGCACAACGAGTTGGTCCGCGCCCAGGTCGCGGCCCACGGTGGTTACGAAGTGAAGTTCCGGGGCGACGGATTCATGCTCGCGTTCACGTCCGCGGCCCGCGGCGTGCGTTGCGCGATCGCGATTCAGCAAGAGATGGCGGCCTTCGCTTCGCGCCATACCGACATCACGATGCGCGTGCGGGTCGGGATTAATGCGGGCGAGGCCGTTCCCGACGGCGACGACTTCCTCGGCACCGCGGTAAACATCGCGGCACGACTCACCGACGCGGCCGACGGCGGGCAGGTGTTCGTCACTTCGGTCGTGCGCGACCTGGTGATGTCTTCAGGCGAATTTCAGTTCTTACAAGAGCAGCAGGTCGCGCTGAGAGGGATCAGCGATCCGCAGCGCGCATGCCTCGTCGAGTGCTAGCGCCAGCAGACCTCGCCGCCGTTACGCAACTGCTGGGCCGTGAACCGTCAGGCGCATTCGACGTAGTCGTACGCGACGCCACCGGCGGCCCCGTGGTAATCAAGAACGCGCCGTTCCTCCACGACGGCACGCCGATGCCGACCCGGTACTGGCTCGTCGGGGCCGACGTTCACCGGCGGGTCAGCCAGATCGAGAGCGGCGGCGGCGTGCGCGTCGCCGAAGCAGAAGTAGACCCCGTGGCGTTGGCCGCGGCCCACGATCGATACGAGGCCGAGCGATCGGCTGCGATACCGGGCGACTACGACGGCCCCCGTCCGAGTGGCGGCATAGGCGGCACCCGTCGCGGCGTGAAGTGCCTGCACGCCCACTACGCGTATTTCCTGGCCGGTGGCGACGACCCGGTCGGGCAGTGGGTGCACGAGCGCATCGAGGTGTCGGCGTGAGTGTGGCGGCGGCGATCGATTGCGGCACCAACTCGACGCGTCTCTTGATCAGCGACGGCGCGCGGGCAATCGAGCGGCGCATGGTGATCACGCGGCTGGGTCAAGGCGTCGACCGATCGGGCAGGCTCGACCCGGGCGCGATCGCGCGGGTCACCACCGTGCTGTACGACTACCGGCAGCTGATGGACCAACACGGGGTAGACAAGGTGCGCGTCGCGGCCACGTCCGCGGCGCGCGACGCGTCCAACCGCGACGAGTTCTTCGCCGCCGCGCACGAGGCCGTCGGCGTTGTTCCCGAACTGCTGACCGGCGACGAGGAAGGCCGGCTCAGCTTCGCCGGCGCCACCGCGGACCTCGACGTCCACGACGGCCCGTTTCTCGTGGTCGACATCGGCGGGGGCTCGACCGAGTTCGTCATCGGCAGTACCGAAGCCGAAGCCGCTCGGTCGCTCGACCTGGGCTGTGTACGGCTCACCGAGCAGTTGCTGCACGGCGACCCGCCCACACCCGAGGAACTGTCGAACGCGGTCGGCTACGTGCGCGACGAACTCGAAGACCTTCGCCGGCAACTGCCCGTCCTCGAGGGTGGGCGCAGGCTCGTCGGCCTCGCGGGCACGGTCAGCGCGGTGGCCGCGATCGAGCAGGGCTTGGCCACCTACGACCGTGATCGCATCCACCACTTCGTATTGACGAAGGCCGCGGCCGAGGACGTGTTTCGCACCGTGGCCACCGAGAAACTGGCCGACCGGATCCACAACCCCGGCCTCGAGCGCGAACGCGCCGATGTGATCGTGGGGGGCGCGGTGATCCTGGTGTGTGTAATGCGGGTGTTCCAGTTCGAGGAGTGCCTTGTGAGCGAGGCCGACATCCTCGACGGGCTGGTTGCGTCGATGCTCTAGAGCCCGAGCGTCGCGCCGCCGTCGATCAGCACCGCTTGGCCGGTGATGAACGCGGCCGACGTCGAGCACAGAAAGGCGATGACGCGTCCGAAGTCCTCGGCGTCGCCGAGGTGTGAGGGCTTGTCGCTGTCGTTGTAGAGCTGGCGGATGCGGTCGGTGTCGTGCAGGCCCGGACAGGCCAGATTCAGCGTGATGGCCTGGGTTGCCGCGTCGGACGCCAGGTCGGTTGCCGCCGTCTTGCACCACGCGTAGAGGCCGGTGCGCGCCGTGTTGGACAGGGCCAGCCCACTGATCGGCTGCTTGACCGAGCTCGACGCTATGCAAACGAGGCGCCCGAAGCCGCCATCGGTCATGCGGGGTATCGACGCCCGCACCAAGCGCGCCGAAGCCAGCAGGTTGCTTTCTACCGCGGCGAGGATCTGATCGTCGGTGACGTCGAGGGCGCGACCGGGCGCCGGACCTCCGGCGTTCGCAACGGCAACGTCGAGGCGACCAAACCGCTTCGCCGCCAGCGTCACCAGCGCATCGGGCACTGACGGATCGGTCGCGTCGGCGGGCAGTTCGACGACGTCGACGCCGAACGCTCGGCACTCGTCCGCGGTCGCCGCCAGTGCGTCGGCGTTGCGCGCGTTGAGCACAAGGTTGCAACCGGCGTCGGCCAGGGCCAACGCGGTGCCGCGGCCCAAGCCCTTCGACGCGGCGGTAACGATGGCGGCGCGGTCTTTCAAGCCGAGATCCATGATCGAACCATAGGGTTGCCTTGACGTTCGTACATAGTTCGTAGATACTTCGTACTATCGTCGTACGAACCCGCGCTCAAGTCTTCTACCCCGGCGAACTGCCGTTGGTCCTGCTCGCGCTGGCCGAGGCGGAACCGCTCAAGGCCTACGAACTGATCGCCGAACTCGGGCGCCTTTTCAGCGCCACCTATCGTCCGTCGCCGGGGGCCGTGTATCCCGCGCTCAACGCGTTGGTGGCAGAGGCACTGCTTGAGGT
>JACCXE010000451.1 GCA_013697265.1 Actinomycetota bacterium
CCTCCGTGTCGATCAGGTGGTTGCGGCCCTTTTCCAACATGACCACGGACCACCCCGCGGCCGTGAGCACTTCAACAACAGTGCAACCGCCGGGACCAGATCCAACAACGATCGCGTCGCAGTCGAAATCGGCCATTATTTCCCGGCCGGGCGCCCGCAGGCCCGGCCTCCTCCGCAACGTGGGGGCCCCTCGCTTCGCTCGCCCCACGGCGGCCGTCCGCGGTGCTTCGCGAGGGTGGGAACAGCGGCGTCGGGAAGTTCACGCGCCGCCATCCGCCTTCGTCGCGATTGCCACCGTACGCGGGGTCGCCATAGGTCGCCTCGCACGCGTGCTGGTGCAGAACGTCGTGGTCGGACGGCGACAACTCATCGCCCCGCGCCACCCGCGCGTACACCTCGGTCCACAACTCGATGCGCACGCGCCACGCATGCTCTTCCCACCGGCCCATTTTCAGCCAGCCACCGGGGCCGCCCGACCAATCGCCGGGCGCGGCCCAGACTCGCGGCGGGTCGTGGTCGAAAGCGCTCAGCAGGTTTTCGACATAATCGACGGCGCCCAATTGGGACGCTCCGGGCACAAGGGCGTCGAGAGCCGCGCCCACCCGCGCTCGCGCCTCGTTATCGTCGAAAACCGCCATTACCGCGCCTCGCAACCTCCAGGTACTGCGTACAGTCACCGTAGCTAACATTCGTGTCAACTTTTCAGGAGGACGGGCCATGGGGGGAATGCTTCGCCGAAACGCGAGCCGGTCGTTCCTGGCTGTCGCGGGCGTGTTTCTGCTGCTCGCCTTCATCGCCCCGTCGGCCGGCGCGGCCGGCGGCGATGAGGTGCCCCGACCCGGGGTGTTCAACGGCACCGCGAGCTCGCGGGCGGTGTCGATCAACCTCGACCGCACCGCGTTGCTGCCGGTAAACGACGTGTTCAACTTCATCGCGCTCGACGGCAACAGCGTGTACGGCTCGAGCAACCAGTCCGCGCGCGCCTCGTTGCTGTTCCCGGGCAACGGCGTGCTCCTCGGGCCGGGCCTGGCCTGCGGCACGTTCAGCACCCAGTTCCCGCCCGAGTTCAAGCCCGTCCTCGACACGTGCTTGCAGTACAAGTACCCCTTGACGGTGTTCGCGGACTCGTTCGCGCCAGACGGCGCCAGCGTTGGCAGCTTGGCCCTCGGGGCCGAGACCGACGACATCTCGGGCACGGCGGTCAGCGCCACCGCGCACGCAGCCGAAGACTCCGCTACGAGCAACGCTGCCATCAACGACCTCAAGGTGCTGGGCTTGCCCGTGTTCGGGCCGGTCGCCTTGCCCGGTGCCGAGCAGCTCAAGCTCGACACGTCGCTCGCCACCGTCGACAACGCGAGCAGCCGCACCGATCAACGCATCGTCAAGGGTGTGTTGACCACGACCGCGAAAGTGTCGTTGAGCGGTATCAAGCTCGTCGGCGGACTGATCAAGATCGGCAACCTCGTATCGCAGTCGACGATCACCGACGACGGCAACGGCGCCCGTACGGCCGACGCCAACCTCGAGATCGGTGGCGTAACCGTCGCCGGTGCGCCCGCGCAGATCACGAGCAAGGGGATCGTGCTGGCCAAGCCGGAAAACTCGACGCCCTTGGGCCTCGAGCGGCTCAACCAAATCAACAAGCTGCTGGAGTCGCTCAATATCAAGTTCACCGCACTGCCTTCGGAAGAGGTCACGGAAAAGAACGGCGCCGCGGTGGCCAACGTCGGCGGCGTGCTCCTCGAGTTCAGCTATGACGTTCAGGACCTACCGACGATTCCATCGCCGATCCAAGACCTCGATCCCAACGGCATTTACACCCTCACGGTGCAACTGGGCCAGACCGGCGTGGTCGGCGCGGCCGACGCGTCGGTCGACGGCAGCGAGGAAGACCTCAC
The DNA here is from genome assembly GCA_013697265.1 of Actinomycetota bacterium. GTDB lineage: Bacteria > Actinomycetota > Acidimicrobiia > Acidimicrobiales > JACCXE01 > JACCXE01. The sequence goes on from JACCXE010000451.1 coordinate 1,899, forward strand.
CGGCGGCGAAGAACCGTCTGGCTTTGACTCCGGTTCGGGCTTCGGCACCGACGACGGCTCGCTTGGTTTCGGAGACAGCAGCGACAGCACCGACCTGGCCGACGGCAACGGCGTGTTGGGTGGCACCGACAACGGCCGCAGCGGTTCGTCCAACGGCACCGGAGCGCTGGCCGCGGCTCGCAACTTCACGAACAACTTCGGGGGACGTATCGGCTTCGTGTACCTCGCGCTGATGTTCGCCGTTCTCAGCCTGTGCATCGCGCCCCGACTCACAGTCCCGGCCCGGTTCCCCCGGGCGTAAACCATGATCGTTCAAGGAGTTCGCCATGCCGGCAGATGACGGATACGACGCCGACGACCCCCGCATGCTCTGGCGCTGGGTAGGACGGGCCCTGCGCCCGTGGATCGGCTGGATCCTCATCGGCGTCGGAGCGATCTTGATGCTCGCCGGTTATCTCGGCGTGTCGCGCGAGTCGATTCCGGCCAAGCAAATCCCGTACCTGGTGTCGGGCGGAATTGGCGGCATCTTCTTCGCCGTCATCGGCGCCTACTTCCTGGGCACCCAAGAGATGCGCAACGATTCAGGCCGCCTCGACCGCCTCGAGCAGATGGTCGAAGAACTGCACGCCGCGCTGTTGACCCGCGTCGATGCCCCCGCCCGCACCAACGGCAACGCCGCGGTCACAACGGCAGCCGAGGCGCGTACCACGGCACCGCTTCGAGTAGTGGCTGTGCCCGGCGGTCAACTCTTCCACCGCGCTGACTGCGCGATGGCCGACGGCAAAGACGCCACCGAACTCACGCCGGCCGCGGCCAAAAAGCGCGGCATGCGGCCCTGCCCCACCTGTGCGCCGGTCACGGCGCTCGCGTAACGCCGCTTCGTGTTCTACGTCCAGATCGCGCTACTCGGCATCATCTTCGGCTGCCTTTACGCGCTCTCCGCCACAGGTATCGTCGTCACCTACCAGGCCACGGGCGTGTTCGACATTGCCCACTTCGCGATCGCGCTACTCGCCGGTTATCTCGGCTGGCAGATGAGCGGCGTGTGGGGATGGCCCCTCTACCTCGTGGTGCCCGCGGTGCTGCTGGTGTGCGGGCCCGGGTTGGGGCTCTTGCTCGAACGATTCGTGTTCCGTCCCCTCCAACAACGAAGAGCGTCGAGCTCCGAGAAGCTCGTCGCCGCGCTGGGCGTCACCGTGGCCCTGCTCGGGCTCATCAACGTGATCTGGGGCCCCGGCGTGCAAGGCTCGAGCGCGGAACCGGTGCCCCGGCTCTTCGGTATCCACCCGTTCAACGTCGGGTCGCTCACCTTCGACACTGAACAGGTCGGCCTTCTCGCGACGATGTTCGTGATCGCCGCGTTCTTGTATCTGTTGTTTCAGCGCACGTTCTTGGGCACGTCGATCCGCGCCGTGGTCGACCGACGCGAACTGGCCGAGCTGGCCGCCATCGACTCGAACCGCGTGTCGCAGGTGGCGTGGACTGTCGGGTGCACGCTGGCCGCGGTAACCGGTTTGATCATCGCCCAGGGCACGTTGGAGCCGACGAAGATCATCTTCTTCGGCATCGAGACGTTCTCGGTTGCGGTCGTCGCCCGGCTCACGAGCGTGCCCAAGGCGATCGTGTTCGGGTTCCTCGTGATGGGTCTGGGCCGCAGCCTGATCGACGTCTTCGAACCGTTCGGGTCAAGCGGCGGGGCGTCAGACACGTACCAAGCAATCGTCACAAACCTGTCGAGCATCGTGTTGTTCGTCGCCCTGGTGGCCTTCCGTCGCCTGGACGAAGTCGGCGTGAGCGAATCAACCGGCTCGGGCGGTCTTGTCGGCGGTGGCCTTGGGCAGCGCCGGTGGACGCCGGCCACCGCGGCGACCGCGGTCGTGATGGGCGGCCTCGCTGCGCTCGCGCCGTTCGCACTCGGCGCCACCGACCTGCGCCTCGCCCAGGTGGTGCTGGCCCTCATCGTGATCTTCGTGTCGATTGTGTGCATCACCGGGTTCTCCGGCCATCTCACGTTGGGACAGGCGTCGATCGCGGGGCTCGGAGCGTTTTTCACGGCGCGCGCCGTCAACGGCCTGCACGTCCCCGTGCTCATAGCCATGCTGATCGGCGCGTCGATCGCGATGGGCGCCGGCTTGCTCGCCGGATACCCGGCCGTGAAGCGCAAGGGCCTGTTCCTGGGGC
>JACCXE010000453.1 GCA_013697265.1 Actinomycetota bacterium
CATCATCGGGCGCCCCGAGTTGATGCGGCTCATGGTCGGCACCGGCATCCGCAGCCAGTCGCTGATGGAATGGGTGCTGCGCATCATGGCCAACCTGTTGCGCCCCGACGAGCTCGGCCCCGCCGAAGCTGCGTACAAAGCCGTAGCGGCGATCGCTCGCATGGCCCCCGCCGCATAAGCCGTCTCGGCGCCGCCCTTACCGCCTCACCCCGTCTGCGTTCTGCGCCACCAAAGTCGCACGATTTGGCCGTTCGCGCCGCGGATCACGGCACTTTCGTGGCGCAGATCGCGGTGGGGTTGTGACCGGTGTCACGTCGTGAAAGTTGGAATCGGGAAGACGGTCGCCCTTTACTGAGGTTGGTCGCTCTGAAGGGGAGGTCGAGATGCTCGGTCGTCTTGCAGGTGTGCTGATCCGTCGGCGTCGGTTCGTTTGGGTCGGGGCGGTGCTGTTTGTCATCGTCGCCGGCGCGTTGGGCGGTGGGGTCGACAAGCGTTTGTCGAGCGGCGGCTTCGAAGACCCCAACGCCGAGTCGTCCAAAGCCGGCGACGTGCTGCAGAAAGAGTTCGGCCAGGAAGACCCGAACCTCGTGATGGTTCTGAGCGCCAAGCAGGGTTCGGTGGACGACCCCGAGAACGCGGCCGCCGGCGTCGAACTCACGAACCGCTTGTCGTCGGAGAACTACATCTCGTTCGCGGGCTCCTACTGGTCGCTCGGCAGCGCGCCGCCCTTGAAGTCGAAGGACGGCACCGAGGCGATGCTGCTCGCACGCGTCAAAGGCGCCGACGACGACGTCGATGCCCGCATCCCCGAGATCCTGGCCAAGTACGACAAGGACTTCGGTCCGCTCACTGTCGCCATCACTGGACAGGGCCCCGTGTTCCGCGAGGTCGGCGAAACGATCAAGGCCGACCTCGCCCGGGCCGAAGGGATCGCGTTCGCGATCACGGCCGTGCTGCTCATCCTCGTATTCGGCGGCGTGATCGCAGCGTCGCTGCCGCTGATCATCGGCATCATCTCGATCCTCGGCACGTTCCTGGCGCTGCGGATCATCTCGTCGATTACCGACGTGTCGGTCTTCGCGCTCAACCTGACCACGGTCATGGGCCTGGGCCTCGCGATCGATTACAGCCTGTTCGTGTTGTCCCGCTTCCGTGAGGAGTTGGGGGACGGCGACGACGTGGCGGGCGCGCTCACGCGCACGATGAAGACCGCGGGCCGTACGGTGATTTTCTCCGCGGTAACGGTCGCGGTGTCGCTCAGTGCGCTGCTGATCTTCCCGCTCTACTTCCTGCGCTCGTTTGCCTACGCCGGCATCGCCGTGGTGTTCGTGGCCTGCGTCGGTTCGGTGATCGTGTTGCCGGCGATCCTGGCCGGGCTCGGTCGGAACGTCAACAAGTGGGCGATCCGCAAGCCCCGCACCGCCCGGGGCGACGCCGACGGCTTCTGGCACCGCACCGCAACCCGGGTAATGAAGCACCCATGGCCGTTCGCCCTCGCCGTCACCGCGTTGCTGCTCGGGCTGGGTGCGCCGTTCTTGAACCTGAAGCTCGGCGTGCCCGACGACCGCGTGCTGCCGCCGTCGGCTCACGCCCGCGAAGCGAGCGACCTCATCCGGACCAACTTCTCCTCACAAGAGGCGTTCGCGGTGCAAGTAGTGGCCACCGGGATCGGCGCCGCAGACACGCACACGGCCGAGATCAACACGTTCGCGGCCGACCTGTCGAAGGTGGCCGGGGTGGCCCGGGTCGACGCGCTCACCGGCAGCTACTTTGAAGGGAACAAGGTGCGCGACGCCGATCTGCTTTCGACGCGCTTCTTCGGCAAGACCGGCACGTGGCTGTCGGTGGTGCCGTCGGTCGAGCCGGTGAGCCTCGAAGGCGAGGAGCTCGTCCACGACATCCGCAAAGTCGCGTCGCCGTTCCCCGTGAAGGTCGGTGGATCGTCGGCCGCGCTGGTGGACTCGAAGGACTCGCTGTTCCGGCTGCTGCCCGTCGCCGGTCTGCTCATCGCGATCGTCAGCTTCGTCGCGTTGTTCATGATGTTCGGCGGTTTGCTGGTGCCGCTAAAAGCCGTGGTGCTGAACCTCTTGAGCCTCAGTGCCACGTTCGGCGCCATGGTCTTCATATTCCAAGAGGGCAACTTCAAGGGCTTCTTCAACTTCACCACCACGGGGACGCTGGTTGCGACGACACCGATCCTCATGTTCTGCATCGCCTTCGGGCTGTCGATGGACTACGAGGTGTTCCTGTTGTCGCGCATCAAAGAGGAACACGACCTCACCGGTGACAACGAACACTCCGTCGCCGTCGGCCTGGAGAAGACCGGCCGCATTGTCACTGCAGCCGCCGCGCTACTCGCGGTGGTGTTCCTGGCCACGGTCACAAGCGACGTGAGCTTCATCAAGTTGTTCGGCCTCGGCCTCGCGATGGCGGTGGTGATGGACGCCACGTTGATCCGCGGCATCCTCGTGCCCGCGTTCATGCGGCTCGCGGGGGAAGCCAACTGGTGGGCGCCCAAGCCGTTGCACGCCTTCTACGAACGGTTCGGCTTCAGCGAAGGTGGCCGGGCCGAGTTGCCAATGCCCCACGTGGTGGCGGTACGCACCGACAGCGACAAGTAGCGCAACAACAAGGGCGCCAAGATCTCGAG
>JACCXE010000467.1 GCA_013697265.1 Actinomycetota bacterium
CCCGTTCGGCCCACAGAGCAGTGCGGTCGAGCGCGAGACGGATTACCTCAGGCGTCGATGGCAGCGACGAGCAGACGTCGAGCACCATTTGGATGTCGGCGCCGATCGCGGCCTGCACCGCCACCGCGCTCTGCGGTGTGAGGCGGTGCGTCGAACCGTCGTAGATCGAGCGGAACGTAACGCCCTCATCGTCCACCTTGGGGTTCAGCGAAAACACCTGGAAGCCGCCCGAGTCGGTGAGCGTGTGGCCCTTCCATCCGCTGAAACCGCCGAGGCCGCCAAGCGCTGCGACAACGTCGGCGCCGGGCCGCAACATCAAGTGGTACGTGTTGCCCAGCACGACTTCGGCGCCCACTGCCTCGAGGTCGGCCGCGTCTACTGCCTTCACCGAACCGCGCGTGCCGACGGGCATGAACGCCGGCGTTTGGAACGAGCCGCGGGCGGTGTGGACGACGCCGGCGCGCGCCGCACCGTCGCGTGCTTCCACCGTTATGGGCGTGCGGCTGAAACTCACGGGCCCACCCGATCCACCAACATCGCGTCGCCGAAGGACAGAAAGCGGTAGTCGTCGCGTAATGCGGTCTCGTACAACGATCGCCACCCGCCCCGCGTGAACGAGTCGAGCAGCGCCAGCAGGGAGGAACCGGGAAGGTGGAAGTTGGTCAGCAACCGATCGACCACGCGGAATTCGTATTGGCCGTAGATGAACAGGTCCGTAGAGCCACTTGTCTCACCCGTCGCCGCCCACGCCTCGAGGGTGCGCAACGACGTCGTACCGACCGCGACGACGCGCTCGGCGCTAGCGATTTCGTCGAGGGTTTCGTCGGGCACCGCGTATCGCTCGGCGTGCATCTGGTGGTCGGCCACGTTGTCTGTGGTCATGGGCCGAAACGTGCCGAGTCCGACGTCGAGGGTCACTGCCGCGACCCGGGCGCCCGCGGCCCGGCACCCGTCGAGCACGGTTTCGGTGAGGTGGAGCCCGGCGGTCGGTGCGGCGACCGAGCCGGGCACGCGGGCAAACACGGTTTGATAGCGGTCGGCGTTGGCGAGCGGCTCGTGGATATAGGGCGGCAGCGGCATCACGCCGAGGCGGCCAATAAGGGCCTCGGCCTCGTCGCTGGTCGTGACGCCGTGCAGGCGTACGGCCCGACAGCCTTCCGCCCCACGCGCCTCGCCGACCGTGACCACCGCAACACCGTGCGCGTCGAACAACTCGGTGCCCGGAGGCAGTCGCTTGCCCGGCCGAACCAGGGCCTCCCAGACCGACTGGTCTTGAGCAATCGGGCTCAGGAGCAGAACCTCGGCGCGGCCCGCAGTCGCTTTGTTCAAGTGGAGGCGGGCCGGTAAGACCCGGGTGTCGTTGACAACCAGGAGATCGCCGGGGCCGACCAAGTCGGCCAGGTCGAGCACGTGGCGGTGCTCGACCGGCTTATCGGCCAGCGCTACGAGTAGCCGCGCCGCGTCCCTCGGCTCAATTGGGTGCTGCGCGATTGCGGTTTCAGGCAGTTCGTAGCGGAGGGAGTCCAAGCGCATGACGGGATCGAATCGTAGAACTCGTACCGGTTTCGGCCGTTCACCAGGGTAAACGTCAAGCAAGTTAGGCAACCGTCCATGTTTTTGTAACGCGTTGCTCCTGTACGCGGCGCTCAGAACTGGTTACCCTGTGCGAACCCCGGGTGGCTCGGGGCGTTGGTTGGGAGAAGCAGGTGGGGTGGCGCGATGGCCGTCCGTGCGGATGATGTTGATCTCAAACGAGACCGAAGCCTGGTTGAGCTATGCCAGGCGGGCGATCAAAACGCCTTCGCCGATCTCTACAACCGTTATTACCAGCGCCTGCTTCGTTTCTGCACCAGGCGGGTCGGCGACGTCCACGAAGCTGAAGAGATCACGCAGGAAGCGTTTGCTCGTGCCTTCTCCGCGATGCCGCGCTTCGCCGGTGAGCGCCGCTTCTATCCGTGGCTCACGGTCATCGCCAGCCGGCTCTGCATAGACAGCCACCGCCGCGTCGCCCGCACCGAGCCCTCTGCCGAGATCGACCTGGGCGGCGTCGAGGGCGGCCAGCAACAGATCCTCGACAACGTCGATCTCGCCTATCTCTCGCAGGCCATCGAGCAACTTGGCCCTCGTCACCGTGAAGTGCTCGACCTGCGCGAGACGCGCGGTTGGAGCTACCAGGAGATCGCGGACCACTACAACGTCACGATGGGCACCGTCGAGGCCCTCTTGTTCCGGGCCCGAAAGGCGTTGCGGCGCGAGTTCCTCGCCATCGCCGGTGAAGAGCGTCTGGCTGCCGTCCCATTTCTGGGCCTCGCTCTGCGTGGCGCCCAGGCCGTGCGGGCCCGTTTTCACGACCTACACAACAACCTGCTGCCGTTGGCGGCCATCGGTGCCGCTTCGGTTGCGGCGGTAGCGGGTGGCCTAGCTCTCGCGCCCTCGCGTTCACCCATAGCCGAGAACGCCCCGCACACCGCACGCCTAGCGCAGACACCTGCATCGGTCGGTGTCGTCGCGCCGCAGGCCTCGCTCGAGTCGGCGCCGTCGCTCGTCATCCTACAGAAACCGGGCGCCGGCCCCACAGCCCCCTCCTCGCTCACTGTCGTGGGTGGTTCGGCCGCTGAAGGCAGGGCTCGCACGGAAAACGATCCGTCGTCGATAACCGTCGCCGGGTTCACGGTGTCGACCGACTTCGCCGATCCGCAATCGCTGCTCGGAATTCTCGATCGATGAGGCGGCTCGTCCTGTTGGCGGCCGCCGCGGCCGCCACGCTCACCCTCGCCGCTCCACAGCCCGCGCGTGCCGCAGGCGTCCCCATGGGCGAATACGCCAGCACTACGAACGACTTGTTGTCGCGCATCCCCGGTTTCGGCGGCGGCGAGACGCGCCACATCTGTTTGATCTCAGATCGGCTAGACCGCTCGTGGTGCGTCTACGTGCCGCTTCCGTAGCCCAGCACGCACCCACCTACTCGTCGAACAGCTCTAACGCTTCTGAGGCCCGTGCTGGCGCGCCGGCGGGCGGGTCGAGATTGAGGTGCAGCCACGCCGCTGGTGTGGCGACCCGGCCGCGGGCGGTGCGGATGAGAAAGCCGCTCAGCAACAGGAAGGGTTCGTGCACGTCTTCTACCGTTTCTGGCTCTTCGCCGACCGCGACGCTGAGCGTGGACAGACCGACCGGCCCCCCGCCGAAGCTGACGCACAGCGCCCGCAATACGGCGCGGTCGACCTTGTCGAGGCCGAGTTCGTCGACACCGTAAAGCGCGAGGCCTTCGCGGGCCGATGCGGCGTTGATCGTGCCGTCGCCGTGCACTTCGGCCACGTCGCGGACGCGCTTGAGCAAGCGGTTGGCAATGCGGGGCGTGCCCCGGGACCGGCGGGCAATCTCGCTGGCTCCGTCGGGCGTGGTTGGCACGCCGAGGATGGTTGCGGCGCGCTCGATGATGATCTGCAGATCTTCAGGCGGGTAGTGGTCGAGGCGGGCGACGATGCCGAAGCGATCGCGTAGCGGCGCGCTCACCAGCCCAGTGCGAGTAGTGGCACCCACCAGCGTAAACGCGGGCAGCTCAAGTCGCAGCGATCGGGCCGCGGGGCCTTTGCCGAGCACGACGTCGAGTTGGAAGTCTTCCATGGCCGGATACAGCACTTCCTCGACCGCCCGGGGCAGGCGGTGGATCTCGTCGATGAACAACACGTCGCCCGCTTGCAGATCAGTGAGCACCGCGGCGAGGTCGCCGGCGCGCACGAGGGCGGGACCCGACGTGACCCGCAAGTTCACGCCCATCTCGGCCGCGACGATGCCGGCCAGCGACGTCTTGCCCAGCCCTGGCGGCCCGGCGAACAGCACGTGGTCGGCGGGCCGGCCCCGCCGACGCGCCGCCTCGAGCAGCACCGACAGATGGCCGCGTACCTCGCGCTGGCCGACGAATTCGGACAGGTTTCGGGGCCGCAGGCTCATCTCTTCGGCCCGCTCGATCGGGTCGGAGCTCGCGCCCAACAGTTCTTCGCGCGGACTCATCAGCGCGCTCCGGCCAGGGTCTTGAGTGCAACGCGTAGCAACGCGGACGCGTCGTCGGACTCGTCGGGCAGGTCTTGAATCGCGAACGTGATCTCTTCGGGCGCGTAGCCGAGGTTGGCGAGCGCAGTGCGCACGTCGGCCCGGGCGCCGACCGGTGCGGCGTCGCCGTTCACGGCGGCCAACGTGGACTCGGGGTCGACTTCGCCGACCAACTTGTTCTTCAAGTCGAGCATGAGCCGCGCCGCTGTGGTCTTGCCGACGCCGGGTACTGCGCACAACGCGTCGACGTCATTCGACGCGATCGCGCGACGCAACGCCATCGGCGTGAGATGGCTGATGATGCCAAGCGCCAACGTGGGGCCAACCTTGTGGGCCGATAGCAGCGCTTCGAACGTGCTGCGTTCCTCACTCGTGGCGAAGCCGAACAACACGATCGCGTCTTCGCGTACGTGGGTGTGCACGTGCAAGAAGATCGGCTCCCCTGGTTCACCCGCGGCAACCAACGTGCGGGGCGGCACCGCCACGCGGTAACCGACGCCGCCAACCTCGACCAGCAAGTCGCCGTCGGGCGACCGGTCGAGCACCTGGCCCCGCAGCGACCCGATCATGGGGCCGCCGCCGAAAGCCGAGCGCGCCGCGGACCCAGCGTGCAATGCGTCAACGCGAGCGCCAGTGCGTCGGCTGCGTCGGGAGGACGCGGTACCTCGGCGAGGTTGAGTTGACTCTGCACCATCCGCTGCACCTGTTCCTTGGTGGCCGCGCCGTATCCGGCCACGATCGCCTTCACTTCGTTTGCGGTGTACTCGCCTACTTCGCAGCCCAGCGAGTCCGCGAGCGCCAACGCGATACCGCTGGCTTGGCCGACCGACATCGCCGTGCGCACGTTGGTTTGAAAGAACACTTTCTCGACCGCGACCGCGTCGGGTTGCAGCTCGTCTAACAGCGACCGCAGGTCTGCCATCAACACGGACAGCCGCCGCGGCAACGGCGCGTCCTTGTCGGTGCGCAACACGCCCGCGGCCTCGGCGACGAATCGGCCCGCGGCGTCGACGCGCACCGCGCCGTAGCCGCAACGGGACAGCCCGGGGTCGATGCCTAGTACGAACATGCGTTCG
>JACCXE010000433.1 GCA_013697265.1 Actinomycetota bacterium
CCCTTGGCCAGCTCGGTGAGTCTCGCCATCTCATAGGCGGGGTGACCCTTCTCGCCGCCGGCGAGATGCGCCTCACCGATCGCGCGCGCCAACGCCGCGTAACCGCGCGGATTCCGCGCCAACAACAACAGATGGTTGGCGTGGGGATCGGCCGCGGACTGTTTGGCCGAACCGGCGCGCGGGTCGAGCTTGGCCACACCGGGCGGGCGCAATGACAACTCGGCACCGAAGATTGTGAGCAGCCCCAAGGCACGGGCAGCTTCGGCGAAGCGCACAACGCCGTAGAAGCCATCGTGATCGGTGATTGCCAACGCTTCGAGGCCAAGCCTGCTTGCTTCTTCGGCCAACTCTTCAGGGGGCGACGCCCCGTCTAAAAACGAAAAGTTCGAATGGCAGTGCAGTTCGGCATACGGCGTGGCCGACCGGCGGCGTTCGAGGACCGGCGGCTGCGTGTATTTGGTGCGATGGTTCGACCACGCCGGGCTGTCGCCCCCGTTGGCGTTCGCGGGACGATCTGTCAGCTGCCGGTGCAAAGCCGACCACGACATCGCCGGGTTGTTGAATCCCACGAGGGTGACTGTATCGAACGGGTGTTCGAGTCTGTCAAGGGCGCTCCCTAAGCATGCCCACGGGGTTGTCTGGAAGTATCCGGCGATGGAGGAGCGGCGCGTTCGTAGTTTCCAGGCCGCAATCAGCGCCACAGTGGTGCTTCTCGCGGTGACGGCGTGTGGCGGCAGCGGGTCGAAATCGGCCACCGCGTCCACCAGCACCTCGCAGCCCGCAATCGCGCCCGGATTCGACGGCATGATCGACGTAGGGGGCGGCCGGGAGTTGCGCGTCGTTTGCGTCGGGGTCGGCAGCCCAACCGTGGTGCTGGAAGCTGGCGGAGGGTCGGGCCTGAACCAGTGGCCGTCAACCTTCGTTGCGACGCTTGCTACAAAGACAACCACGTGTCGCTACAGCCGGGCCGACGCACCGGGGAGCGCGCCACTGACGGGGCTGATGACGCGGGCCCAAGTGGTCGGCGACGCGTACGCGATGCTCGATGCCTTGCACGCCGACCATGAAGTGAACGGGCCGTACGTCTTCGTCGGCCAGTCTTTCGGAGGATCGGTGGCCCTCCTCGAGGCGCTTGAGCACCCAGACCGCACCGCCGGGATGGTGATCCTCGACACAGACTTCCCGGCCGACTTCGTGCCCGCGTGTCGCGCCTCAGGCCACAGCGCCGCCGACTGCCAGGCGAACTACGTCGAAGACGAAGACGCCAAGTCCCTCGAAAAGGAAATTCTCGCGACGGTTCGTCCGTTGCCCAACATCCCGATCTCCATTGTCAGCGCGATGGAGCTGCCGGACTGCCACGTCGAGTCGGACGGCGCACCCGTTACGGCCGAAATAGGCGGCACCGATCTGAAGGCGCCGAACTGCGATGCCCTCGCCTCGGCGATCGCGGACAAGCAAAAGGCCGATTGGGGACGCCTCGGGCCACAGGTGACCGCCACGCGCATTAAGGCCGATCACGACCACCTGGTGGCGGACGCGTCGAGCGAGATTGCCGACATCGTGCTCCGCATCGTCGCCTCATCCCGCTGACCCCCCAGCGCTACGTTCGGACCCGTGTTCCCCGGTCTCGATGATCTAATCGAAACGCTGCGGCGGCGGGGCAAGAACCCCGTGGACGAGCGTGAGGCTCGATCCGTGGACACCTTCCTGGCCGAATTAGCGCGGCTCGAGCGACCGTTCGACGAACACGCCGACCCCGTCCACGTGACCGCTTCGGCGCTGATCACAGGCATTCGCGGCGTCATCCTGCTCAAGCACAAGAAGCTCGGCATCTGGGTGCAGCCCGGCGGTCATATCGACGAGGGCGAAACGCCGGCGGAAGCCGCCGTGCGCGAGTCCATCGAGGAGACCGGTCTGCCCGTCACACTGCTCAACAATCAAGCAGTGCAGGTCGACGTTCACCCCGGCCCGCGCGGCCATACGCATCTCGACATCCGCTTCTTGTG
>JACCXE010000500.1 GCA_013697265.1 Actinomycetota bacterium
GAGCACGTTGTCGATCATTTCGTCGCGGTAGGTGACGAACTCGTCCCACGTGTCGGGCAGGTCGCCGCGGCGCACGCCCAGGCGATAGCCGAGGTCGAGCCACTCTTGCCAGAACTCGTCTTTCTCGGCCTGGGTCAATTTGCTGCCGAAGACGTGGTGGCCGCGCACGATCGCCTCGGCCAGGGTCGCGTGCACCCAAGCGTAGGCCGACGGTTCGAGGGCCGAATACCTCGTGCCGTCGAGATCGGTGCCGCGGATGCGGCCGTGCATGTGGCGCAGATGGGCGACGGCTGCGTCCACCGCCTGGCTATCGCCGTAGAGCATGAGATTGACGAAGTCGGCCGTGCCGAAGAACCGGCCCCATGGATCGAGCTCGTAGTTCGAGAAGTCTCGTACCCCCGCCGCGATCGTGGGATGACCCACTTGAAGCATCAGCGCGTAGCCGGCAGCGCCGAACAATCGCACGTCGGTTGCGCGCCGGCGAACAATCGAGGGTTGCACCGCCACGTTGACGAACTTGGCACATCCCGGGGCGCGGTGCCACCTCCCCCTCAATGGCTGGCAAGCTTTGATCATGGCGTTACGGCGAAATCGCATCCGATTCGGCGCGGCCCTGCTCGCCTTGGCCCTAGTTGCCGGCGCATGCGGCGGCGGCGGCTCCAACGACAAAAAGGTCTCATCGGACAAGACGACGACGTCGGTCGAGTCCTCTGACGTCACGCTCGACGCGTCGTCGGACACCACGGTGGCGGGCGGACTGATCGGCACCACCGCGACCACGAAGAAGGGCGCGGCCTCGGCTACGGCTAAGCCCGGCGGGGGATCGTCGGGTACGGCGGGTGCGCCGGGCACGGACCCCAACGCAGTGCCGGGCCCGGCCAAAGAGGGCACGTATGGCTACGCGCAATCGGGCTCGACGACCGACGGACCGGTCCCCGCCGCCGGCACGCTGGTGGTCAGCGGAGGCACCACCCAGTTGTTCAAGCGCTACTACGACCCGAACAAGTCGCCGCTCGTATTGACATACGTGTTCCGCGACAACGGGCCCTACATCACCGCAGCGACGATCACCGCGAAGGGCGCGTCGATCATCTGCAGCTTCGGCAACGGCGTGCCTGTACCGCCGTGGCCACCGACGCCGGGCAAGACGTTCAGCGGCACCGGCAACTGTTCGAGCCCGATCGGGCCGATGACCGCCACGGTCGCGGGCAGCGTCACGTCACGCAACGGCGACCTCGTGGGCATCGACGCGACCGTGCACGCCAAGAACGCGGCGAACAGCGTGGACGTGACGCTGCACGACGTCGAGCAGTGGGCGATCTCACTGCGCGTGCCCAAGAGCAGCCACCAGACCTATGAGGGCACCGCGTTCAATCAACCGATCAGCGGCGACGTCACCTCCACGCTCACCTCGACGCCCTAACTTCCGCGGGCGATGGGGGTGGGGCCGTTACGCCCGCGGACGGTCCAACAGGCGCGACAACACGATCGTCGAGTTGGTGCGGTCGACGGCCTCGTGGGCGCGGATGCGTTCCAGGGTGTCTTCGAGCTCGGCGATGTCGCGGGTGCGCAGCATCAGCACGGCGTCGGCTTCACCGCTCACGGTGAACGCCTCGACCACCTGGTCGAACTGTTCGACGATCGAACGGATATCGCCGGGCGCCGTACGTCCTCCGCAGTAAAGCTCGACCAGAGTTTCCATGGTGGCGCCGTCGATGGCGCGGTCGATGATGGCGGAGTAGCCGCGGATCACGCCGTCGTCTTCGAGCCGATCGACGCGCCGCTTCACGGCGGGCGCCGACAAGCCGACGCGGTCGCCGATGTCGTTGAAGCTGCGGCGGGCGTCTTCGACGAGCAATGAAACGATTTGGCGGTCTATTTCGTCACGAACCATACAGATGCAACTTTCTTGCGCGTTAGGCGCAGCGTACGCACTAGATCTAGGGTAGAACGCAGCGAGCACCCGTTGTTGTCCTCCGTCGAGGGCCGTACCGTCGGGTTCATGTCCGTTGATGCGCTTGCCCTGCATGACGAAGCGGCGGGCGACGCCTACCGGCCCCGTCACTTGTTGATGTGTCGCCCCGAGTACTTCGCGGTGTCTTACGAGATCAATCCCTGGATGAACACGACGATTCCGGTCGACCACCGACGAGCGCTCAAACAGTGGGACCGGTTGGTCCGCGTCTATGAAGCGCTGGGACACCGCGTCGAGATCATCGACCCGGTGCCGGGCCTGCCCGACATGGTGTTCGCCGCGAACAGCGGTCTGGTTGTCGGAGGGCAGGTGTATCCGGCCCGGTTCCGTTTCGACGAGCGCCGTGGTGAGGAAGACCCGTATGCAACATGGTTCGCGGCGAATGGGTTCACGTCCCACGGTGAGGCGGCGTTCATCAATGAAGGCGAGGGCGACTTCGCCACCGTTGGCGGGCCTGCGGGGTGCCCGCCCGGGAAGAAGGTCGTACTGGGGGGGTTCGGGTTTCGGACCGACGTTGCGTCGCACGACGAAGTGCGTGCGCGGCTGGGCGTCGACGTCGTGTCGCTGCGCCTCGTCGACCCTCGCTATTACCACCTCGACACTGCGCTGGCCGTGCTGTCCGACGACGACATCGCGTACAACCCGGCCGCCTTCGACGAGGGATCGCGCGCATGGTTGCGCACGCGCTTCCCGCACGCGGTGCTCATCGACGACGCCGACGCCGCCGCGTTCGGCTGCAACGCCTTCTCCGACGGCCACCACGTGATCGTGTCCGAAGGCGCCACGAACTTTGCTTCCGCACTGCGCGACCGCGGCTACGAGCCCGTGCCGACCGACCTATCCGAGTTCCGCAAGTCAGGCGGCAGCGTGAAGTGCTGCACGCTCGAACTACGAGGAGCCAACCCATCATGACCAGCCTCGTTACGCGTCCGGTCGATCTTGAGTGGCGCCACGCCGCCCACAACTACAAGCCCCTGCCGGTCACGCTGGCCCGCGGCGAAGGGTCGTGGCTGTTCGATGTCGACGGGCACCGCTACCTCGACATGCTTTGCGCCTATTCGGCCATGAACTTCGGTCACCGCCATCCCGCGTTGATCGCGGCTGCGCACGAGCAACTCGACAAGCTGACCCTGACGTCGCGCGCGTTCTCCAACGATGCGCTCGGCCCGTATTGCGCCGCGTTGACCGAGCTGTGCGGCAAAGAGGCCGCGGTGCTCATGAACACCGGTGCCGAAGCCGTTGAAACCGCGTTGAAGATCGCGCGGCGTTGGGGTTACGAACGCAAGGGCATCGCCGCGAACGCGGCCACCATCATCGTGTTCGACGGAAACTTCCACGGGCGCACCACCACCATCGTCGGCTTTTCGAGCGACGAAGAGTCGCGGGAAGGCTTCGGTCCGTTCACCCCGGGTTTTCGCCGCGTGCCCTACGGCGATCTCGCCGCGGTGCAACGTGCGATGGACGACACCGTGGCCGCGGTGCTGGTCGAGCCGATCCAAGGCGAAGCTGGGGTGTTGATCCCGCCGGCCGGTTTCATGCGCGGCCTGCGGGACATGTGCGCGGCGTACAACGTGTTGCTTCTCGCCGACGAGGTGCAGAGCGGCTTCGGGCGCACCGGTGCGCTGTTCGCCTGCGATCACGACGACGTCGTGCCCGACGTCTACATCCTGGGCAAGGCACTGGGCGGAGGCATCATGCCGCTGTCGGCCTGCGTGGCGAACTGGGACGTCATGGACGTCCTGACCCCCGGTTCGCACGGTTCGACTTTCGGTGGCAACCCGCTGGCCTGCGCGGTCGGCACGGCGGTGATCGACCTGGTCCGCGACGGGGTGCTGTTTGCCCGCGCCGCCGCGCTCGAGCCGATGCTGCGCGATGCACTCGTGGCGCTACAGGGCTACGGCGTGGACGCGGTGCGCACCCGAGGCCTCTGGGCTGGCGTCGACCTGTCGGCTGAAGTGGGTACGGCCCGCGCCATGGCCGAAGACCTGTTGACTCGCGGCTTGCTGTCGAAGGACACGCACGGGCAAACGCTGCGCCTGTCGCCGCCGCTCACGATCAGCGACGACGATCTTCGTTGGGGACTCGATCGCGTCGTCGAAAGCGTTCACGCGTTACAAACGTGAGCACCAGCGACGCAGCCTTGGCAGCAGAAGCGGTCGAACTGGCCGCCGAGTTGCTGCAGGCTGCGTCGAGAATCGAGACCCGGAGCCAACGCCACCATCGGCGCCGCCTGGCCAAGATGCTCGGCGACGACCGCAGCCGGCTGTTCACGCTCGAGCTGGCCGACGAGGTGCTGCGCATCGACAACGCGGCCCGGGCCGCAGCGCGGTTCCGGGAACTCGTGGGCGCGGGCCTGCCGCCGTTTCTCGGCGTGATCGACCGGGCCATGCTGCACAGCGGCGCGCTGGCGTCGCGGGTTGTGCCCAACGTGGTGATGCCGTTGGTCGCGGCGAGAGTCCGCAAGGAAACGGCATCGGTGCTGTTGCCGGCTGAGGAACCCGGCCTGCGAGCCCGCGTGGGCCGTGCCGACTCGGTGCACTTCAACGTAAACCTGCTCGGCGAGGCGATCCTCGGTGAGGACGACGCACGCTGGCGCGTGGCTGATGTGATCGCGCTGCTCGAGCGACCCCACGTCGACTACGTGTCAGTGAAGATCTCGGCGATATGTAGCCAACTCGATGTATTGGCCTTCGACGCCAGCGTGGGGCGCATCGTCGACCGCTTGCGGCAGCTCTACCGCGCCGCGCAAAAGCACGATCCACCCAAGTTTGTGAACCTCGACATGGAGGAGTACCGCGACCTTCATCTCACGATCGCGGCGTTCAAGCAGGCGTTGTGCGAAGAGGAGTTCGTCGGGCTCGACGCCGGCATCGTGTTGCAGGCGTACCTGCCCGACGCGTACGCGGCGCTGGTCGATCTTTGCGAGTGGGCTGCGGCGCGACGGGCCGGGGGCGGCGGACGAATCAAGGTCCGCATCGTCAAGGGCGCCAATCTCGCTATGGAACACGTCGACGCCGAGATGCACGGTTGGCCCGCGGCGCCCTTCGACAACAAGGCCGCGGTCGACGCTAACTACAAGCGCATGCTCGACGCGGTGCTCGATCCGCGGTTCGCCGACGCGGTACGCGTAGGAGTGGCCTCGCATAATCT
This sequence comes from Actinomycetota bacterium, assembly GCA_013697265.1. Taxonomy (GTDB): domain Bacteria; phylum Actinomycetota; class Acidimicrobiia; order Acidimicrobiales; family JACCXE01; genus JACCXE01. The sequence goes on from JACCXE010000500.1 coordinate 5,126, forward strand.
GTTCGACGTCGCTTGGGCCTTGACCCTGCGCCGCCACCGCGGCGCCGAAGATCGGCTTGAGATCGAGATGCTCGAGGGCATGGCGCCGCCCCAGTCCGCGGCGGTGGCCGACGCCGCCGGCGGCCTGTTGCTGTACGGCCCGGCCACGCCCCACGACGACCTCGAACCCGCGGTCGCGTACCTGGCCCGGCGCCTGGACGAGAACGCGACCCCCGAGAACTTCCTGCACTCACTGTTCACGATGGAAGTGGGCAGCGACGCGTGGGAGACCGAAAAGCAACGCTTCCTGCGCGCCGTCGACGACCGCCACCTGCCGCCGTCCAAGCCCCGTCGGCGCGGACCGGCCGCCGACCGCCGCACGCCGCACCCGATGCCGTGCGCAGCAGGCGTTGAGAACGAACCCGACACCGACTTCACGTCGGCCGCCAACCGCAGCTGGATCCGCGATCACCTTGCGCACTGGCACGCGCCGTGTCGTTCACCGCGGCCGGCGCCCACGGTCGACGACGTGGATCGCGCGGTAGCGCACGCGGTTGGCGCCGCCGACGACTGGCGCACCCGCCCGTCCACCGAACGGGCCGTGATCCTGCGACGGGTGGCCGACGAGATGAGCCAAGCCCGGGGCGACACGATCGCCGCGATGGCGCATACCGCGGGCAAAACGGTCGGAGAAGGCGACGTCGAAGTGTCCGAGGGAATCGACTTCGCCCGGTACTACGCGTCGTCGACGTCGACGATCGACGCGCTCACCGTGGCCGGCGTGACGTTCGACCCTTTCCGCGTCACCGTCGTCGCCTCGCCCTGGAACTTCCCGTACGCCATTCCCGCCGGCGGCGTGCTCGCCGCGCTGGCCGCGGGAAGCACCGTGATCCTCAAGCCTGCGCCCGAGAGCCGGCCGATCGCGGAGATGATCGTCGAACAGTGCCGGCGCGGCGGCGTGCCCCACGACGCGGTGCAATACCTGCCCTGCGACGACGACGACGCCGGCCAGCACCTCATCACGCACAACGACGTCGACGCGGTAGTGCTCACCGGATCGTCGGACACGGCGCGGTTGTTCCGCAGTTGGAAGCCGCAGCTGGCTCTGCACGCCGAGACCAGCGGCAAGAACGCGATCGTGGTGACCGCGGCGGCAGACCTCGACGGCGCCGTGCGCGACATCGTGAAGTCGGCGTTTGGGCACGCGGGCCAGAAGTGTTCGGCCGCGAGCCTGGCCATCGTCGAAGCATCGGTCTACGACGACGAGCGTTTTCTCGAGCGGCTCACGGACGCGGTGCGCAGCGTGCGTGTCGGCGACTCGACCGACCTCGACACCACCATGGGGCCGCTCATCGCACCGGCC
>JACCXE010000512.1 GCA_013697265.1 Actinomycetota bacterium
ACGAGGGGTTGCCCACGTTCGATCTACGAGTGTTCAAGGAAATCGGGAAGAAGGCGACCGAACTCACCGGGTATCCGGCGGTCAGCGTGTACCACGACTTCCGCTACGACCCGAAGGACAACATCACTGGCGTGGCCGACGACTGGGCCTACGACCACCTCGGCGTGCACGCATGGACCACCGAGTTCTGGTCGCCCATGCGCGCCGCGGGCATCGAGGACTTCAAGTTCATCGAGTGGTGGGCCGACCATCCGCTCGAAGACGATCTGAAGATGCTGGCCTGGGCCGACGAGGTCGCGCCGGGCGAGGGCTACGTCGACTGGTACCCGTACGACCACCCCGACCTCGGCCCGGTCGAACTCGGCGGGTGGAACAACCAGCTCCTCATCCGCAACCCGCCGCCCCATTTGCTGGCCGACGAGGTGAAACCGCACGCCGACTGGGCCATCTGGCACCTCTTGATCTCGCCCCTGTTGCGCTTGCGTTCGACCGAAGTCGAGCCGGTGGGCGACGCCGCGTGGCGGGTGCGCGTGGTCGTCGAAAACACGGGCTGGCTGCCGACCAACGTCACCGAGAAGGCGCTTGAGCGCAAGGTGGTGCGCCCAATCGAAGCCCGGTTGACTGCGGGTGACGGTGTGACGGTTGTCGGCGAACCGAAGCTGCAATTGGGTCAACTGGCGGGCCGGGTCGGCAAGCACTCGATGCTCGGCGGCTTCGGTGGTACCACCGATCCGACGGTCGACAGGGCCAAAGCCGAATGGATCGTGCGGGGCCCGGCTGGGTCGAGCGTGGAGATCGAAATCTGGTCGCCCCGGGCCGGTGTCGTTCGCACAACTTTGGTGCTCGGTTAGGAGCCGACGCTCAAGTCGACTAGGCCTTCGTAGTGGATCTGACTCAGCTTTCGAACGTTTTCCCGAATTTGTGGCACGTGACCTTCCCCGGTGGATGGACCGGCATCCGCCTCCACGGGATGAAAACTGCGCTCCAGTTCGACGAGAAAGGCGGCGGCGAGCTTAGGGGCGACGTCCGGTCAGTCAAGCTCGACGACGGCACCGTGGCGCAGTTGCGCAACCAGAAGCCGCAGCGCATCGACCCCGCCCCCTACCTCAAAGACATCACCGTGCCCGAGTGGTGGCGACTGGTGAACGGGCGGTCGTACTTCTTTTGTCGCGAGCTCGAAGCCGAGAAATTCGTCGCCACTTACCTGAAACTCGGTCACCCGCAGGAACTGGTGAAACTACGGACATCGCTGGCGCTCAAAGCCGTCGCCAACCAGGTTGAGGTCACCACGGTGAACGCAGGAGTCTTCCCCCGCTCGGCGGTGCCCGAGCGCGGCCGCATGACCTTTCAGATACTGAGCGACGTCCCGGCCGCGGACGTGCGCAAGATCAAGGAAGTAACTGTGGTCGGCGGCATCCCGAGCCTCGAGGCCGCGGTGACAACGGTTGTGCTGCGCGACGTCGACGAAAGCCGGAAGCGGCTGTTTCCGTAGAGCTACGACGCGCGGGTGCGGCGGTTGCCGCTCAGCGAGCGCTTGTGCTCGATGAAGTCGACGAGGACGTAGTCGCCCAGTGTCTCGGGCGTGGTGAAGAACGCCCGGCCCCGATTGAGCTGCGTCAACTTCTCGATGAAGGACTTGAGGTAACTGGTGGCGTCGAGCATGAACGTATTGATCTTGATGCCGTCGCGGGTGAGGCGCAGCACCTCTTTGAACGTGGCGTCGATCGTCTCTTGCACGGGCGGGTAGCTGAAGAACACTTCGCCATCGTCTTGGATGTGAGCAGTCGGCTCGCCGTCGGTGATCATGATGATCTGTTTCGTGCCGGTCTGCTTCGCGAGCAGTTGGCGGGCCAGCAAGAAGCCGTGTTGCATGTTGGTGCCGTAGACGAAGTCCCACGACACCTCGGGCAGGTCGCGGGGCTTGAGCACGCGTGCGACTTCGCTGAAGCCGACGATGCCGAGATAGTCACGCGGGAACTGCGACGAGATGAGGCTGTGCAACGCCATGGCGACTTTCTTGGCCGCCAGGAAGTTGTCGCGCATCGGCATCGACAGCGACAGGTCGACCATGAGCACCGTCGCGCTGCGCGTCATCGTCTCGGTGCGTTCGATCTCGAAGTCGTCGGGCGTCAGCTGGATGGGCAGGCCCGAGCCGGCGCGTCGGATGGCGTTGCCGACCGTCGCTTCGATGTTGAGGTTGAAGTTGTCGCCAAACTCGTACTGCTTGGTCTGGAAGCTGCGTTCGTGGCCGACACCGAGCGGGTCGACTTCGTGCGTGCCCATGCGGTCTTTGGCCAGCTTCGAGAACAGTTCGCGCAGCGCGTTGCCGCCGATACGGCGCATGCCCTTGGGTGTGAGTTCGAGCCGGCCCTCTTTTTGCTCGATCAACCCGGCCCGCTCGAGCGTCTTGGACAACTCGGCCAGCTTGTCCAGGGACTTGGCCGCGTCGGGGCCGAGCAGTTCGGCGGCGCGGCCGAGGTCGACATCGGCCAGCGCGCCCGGTGACGAGGCCTGGCGCAGCAGGTCCTCGAGCGACTGCATGTCGCCCAATTCGCTGAGCAGGTCGCCGGCCTGGCCGAAGCCGAGCGGGTCTTGGCCCGAGAAGTTGTAGCGGCGGTCCCAACCGGCGCCGGGGAACGCCTGTTGCAGGTTGGCGCCCAACCGGTCGACCTGCCACTTGAGGTCCATGTCTTCCATGAGCTGTTCGGCCAGCCCTTGCAGCTGCGCCCGCTGCTCGGGCGTCATCGAGTTGAGCATCGCCTGCATCTGCGCCATCTGTTGGGCCATCTGCTCGAGCAACTCGTCGAGGGTTTGCGGATTCTGCGGGAAGAAATCACCGTACTGGTCCATGAACTGTTCGAAGGACGGGTCGATGGGTTCGCCCGCCTCGCGCTGTTCGAGCATGCGGTTCAGCGCGTTGAACATGTCCTTCATGGCCTGCATGTTCTCGGGCGACACGTTGCCCATCGCTCCGGCCATCTGGTTGAACTGCGTGTTCAGCAGCTCTTGCTTGAGCTCCTCCATGAGCTCGTCGAACTTCTGCTGCGCCTCGGCCGACGCGAACTCGTAGTTCTGTAGTTCGCGTACCTGGCCGGCGAGATCGGGGGGCAAAAGGTCGAGCTGGAGGCCCTTGTCGGCCGTGGACTGTTCGGCGATCTCTTGTCGACGTTCGTCACCGCTCTGCGCCGCTTCCTGGCGCATCTGCTCGAGCCCGTCGCGCTCGGTGTTGACGACCTCGCGCAGGCGCTCGGCGATGTCTTCGTACACACCACCGAGGTCGTGTTGCTCAAGTTCGTCACGGCGGCGACGGCGCAGCTTTTCGAGCATTTCGCGGACGCCCTGGATGCGTTCGCCGTTGGCGTCGCGCATACCGCTTTGCAACAGGCGGCGCAGCGCCGCGTTCAGGTCTCCGTGGTACAGCAGGTCGTCGGTTACCTGGTCGAGGATGTCGTCGGCGCCCAGTTCGAAGCCGGTCTGCGTGCCGTCCCAACGCGAGTATCTCGACCTCACTCGTTCGCTCCGCTCACTCCGTTCGGCCGAACCAATTTCGAGCGGCCTGCGGCCGCGCACCTGTGAGCCCGGACCGGCAAAGCCGGATCCGGGCTGTGCCCGTCGCCGACCGTCTGGCCTGCGAAGTGAACGAGTGAGGTCGAAGGCACTTAGCGGCCGCGGTAGGCGATGCGGTTGCCGGCCGCGTCTTTGTTGAGTCGCTTAGAGAGGTGCAGACCTTCGAGGATGAACTCGATGGCCGACGCGATCGCGCCCGGGTCTTCAGAACCGGCCAGTTCGCGTGCGGGGCCGGCCAGCGTCGGCACGTTCTGCAACACCTCGGCGTAGGACGCGGCGGCGACATCGTCGCCGGCGTGCACGACCTGGCCCCCGTCGAACGACGTGGGCACGTCACGGAACTGTTCGATCGGGCAGCGCTCTTTGAACACGGTCAACACCGCCGCCTTCACGAGCTTTTCGACCACCTGCTCATCGCGCCCGTCGTCCATCGACTCGATCTCGATCTTGCCGCTGGTAGACGACGCCAGCGCGTCGAGGTCGCTGATGCGGGGCACGGCGACGGGCTCGCCCAGAAGGATGGCGCGGCGCAGCGCGTTGGCCACGATCGTCTCCGCGTTGGCGACGGTGAGGCGCACCGACACACCCGAGCGCTGGTTGATCTGGGACGACGCGCGCGCAAGGTGCGTGAGGGTGGCGACGATGTCGTGCATGAAGTCCGGCATCTCGACCTTCACGCCCACCTCGGGCACGTCGGCCTCTTGCTTCACGACGGTGATCTCGGTCGCGACGTCGAGGGGGTAATGGGTGCGCACCTGCGCGCCGAACCGGTCTTTCAACGGCGTGATGATGCGGCCGCGGTTCGTGTAGTCGTCGGGGTTCGCGGTGGCCACCAGCATCACGTCGAGCGGCAGGCGGATCTTGTAGCCCCGCACCTGCACGTCGCGCTCCTCGAGCACGTTGAGCAGGCCCACCTGGATGCGCTCGGCCAAGTCGGGCAATTCGTTGATGGCGAAGATGCCGCGGTTGGTGCGCGGGATCAGGCCGTAGTGGATTGTCAGCTCGTCGGACAGGTAGCGACCCTCGGCCACCTTGATCGGGTCGACCTCACCGATCAGGTCGGCCACCGACGTGTCGGGCGTGGCCAACTTCTCGCCGTAACGCGTGCTGCGGTGCACCCATTCGATCGGCGTGTCGTCTCCGTGCTCGGCCACGAGGTCAACCGAGTGCTTGGACACCGGTGCGTAAGGATCGTCGTTGATCTCGCTGCCGGCAACGATGGGCATCCACTCGTCGAGCAACTCGATCAGCGAGCGGATGATGCGCGTCTTGGCCTGGCCTCGTTCCCCCAAGAGCACCATGTCGTGGCCCGCGATCAGCGCGTTGGCCAACTGCGGCATGACAGTGTCTTCGTAGCCCAGTACGCCCTCGACGAGCGGCAGCCCGGCCCGCAGTCGCGCCACTGCGTTGTGCCGCACCTCCTCCTTGATCGGCACGGACTCCCAGCCAGATGCGCGGAGCTCTCCAAGGGTCTGCGGACGACTCATTTGGACGCCGCCTTCGGCGGCGCGCATGAGTCGGACGCTCTGCCTTCTGATTCGTTCGCCTTCGGCTCTCTCATTGTCCGACTCTAGGCTCGCAGCCATGCGTCACGTTTTCGGTCGACGGGCGCCCGT
>JACCXE010000005.1 GCA_013697265.1 Actinomycetota bacterium
GAGCTGGGCCGCATCGGCCAGCGAAACTCCGTGTGGCTCTTGTTCGAGCGGCAGTCAGCGCCGGCCCGGCGGCTGCTGGCGCTGATAGCGCTCCTCGGGCGGCCGGCACCCATGCGGCTTCTGGCACAGGCGAGCGGGGCGGAGCTCGATGTTGCCAAAGACGCGCTGCGCGACTTAGACCGCCGGCATCTCGTTCGACATGACCCAACCGGTTTTCGCGTGGACCATGACCTGGTGGGCGAAACGATTCAGGACCGCCTCGATCCGGTCACCCGCGCCGAGGTGCACCAGCGTCTGGCCGAAGCGCTGGAGTCGACCGGGGGACCGGCCGACGAGCTGGCTCGCCACCGCGCCGCCTCCGGGGACACGCGGGGTGCGGCCGCCGCATTCGCAACTGCCGCCGCGATCCGGCTCGATCGATTTGCCGACAATGAGGCGCGCCAACTTGCGTCAGACGGGATCGCGATCGGCGCCGATGAGCCGGAGGTTCGCTCGACGCTTCTCGAGGTGAGAGCGGAAACCTACGCCCGGCAGGGCGACTTCGAGGCGGCTCGTCGCGATCTTCGCGACGCCCTCGTCGACGCCACCTCGCGGCCGGCGCGGTCGCGCCTGCTGACGCGAATGGCTGCACTGACCGCCGGCGTCGAAGACATGGTCCGGGCGGGCGAACTGGCTGATCTGGCCACCGCTGAAGCCGCCGACGACCCTGGCGCGCGCGCCCGGGCCGTCTATGTGCGAGCGCTCGTCGACATGAATCTCGATCTTCACGACGCGGCCGAGGCCCGATTCGAGGAAGCGCTGCAACTCTTTACAACCGCAGGCGACACGGCCGGGGTGGCCGACATCCTCGACGCTCGGGCGATGAGCGCGTTCGGATTCGGTCAGATCACCGAAGGCATCGAGCGGTTCGAACGGGTGGCCAAACTCTTCGCCGACAACGGCAACCTGTTGCGGATCGTCACGCCCCGATCCACTCGCGGCCACGGCTTACTGTTCGCCGGCCGTGCCGAGGAGGGTCTGCTCGAAACCGCTGACGCGCTGGAGTTGGCCCGAAGCCTCGGGTACGCGGAAGGCGAGGCCATGGTCTTATGGCACCACTCCGAGGTGTTGGCCGGCTGCGGCCGCGCCGAGGAAGCGCGCTCGGTTGCTACCGCGGGCGTCGAGCTGGCCCGGCGCGTCCAGCACCGAGGGTGGACGGCGTCGACCTTGTGCGGCCTGGGTGTTGTGGAGATCGCACGAGGTGATCTCGAAGCAGCCGCAACCGCCTTCGCGGACAGCCTGGCCCTGACCGAGCATCTGGTGATGTTCAAGTGCTGGGCCCACGCCCGCTTGGCTGGTGTTTTGTTGGCTCAAGATCGGCTGGTCGAGGCCGAGGCTCATGTGCGCTGGGCGCTGGAGAGCGGCCCGGGGCTGCTGGGCCAGTACGAGGCCCGGCTCGCGCGCTGTGAACTCGCCGTCCGACGGGGCGACGACGACGCGGAGACACTCGTCGACGAGGCCCTGCGCTTGGCCCGGGCCGGCGGACATGTGCTTTCCGCCGACCGGCTGGCCGAGTTGGGACGGCAGGTATGAGGGGCATACCGTCTTGGCATGACGACGCATGACAGGCCGTTCGGTCGCTACCTGGAGGACTTCGAGCCGGGCGACATCTACAAGCACTGGCCGGGAAAGACGATCACCGAGGCCGACGACCACCTGTTTTGCATGATCACGATGAACCACCACCCATTGCACACCAACGCGTGGTTCGCCGAGCACGAGACCGTGCAAGGCAAGAACGTGGTGGTCGGCAACCTCGTCTACAGCCTCGTGCTCGGCATGTCGGTGCCCGACGTCAGCGGCAGCTGCATCGCCAACCTCGAGATCGAATCGCTCAGCCATAAGAAGCCGACGTTCCACGGCGACACGATCTACGCCGAGACCCGCGTGCTCGACAAGGTCGAGTCGACCTCGAAGAACGACCGCGGCATCGTCACGGTCGAGACCAAGGGCTTCAACCAGCACGGCGATGAGGTCTGCTACTTCCGCCGCAAGCTGATGGTGTGGAAGGCCGATGCCGCACCCAAGCGCCAGCGGCCCTACGGCGACGACGTCTGGTCGTGAGCGACTAAGGGCCGAGCCGCGGCCGCCTCGAACAGCTTCCGAAGGCGGCGTCCCGTCGACACCGGCAGGTCGTGCACTTCCCTCCAGGTGAAGCGACCGCACAGCCAACCGGTCGCGGCCACAACTGCGGTTTCCCGCCGAGCGTCGTGGACCGGCTGGTCCTTGTGCTGCTGTCCGTCGAGTTCGATGAAGAGCCCAATCTCGGGCCACGCCAAGTCAACGCGCGCGATGAAGGAACCGTGTTCGTCGTAGACGTTGACCTGCCGCAGCGGGTCGGGGAGACCGATAGCCCGAGCCAGCTGCACCATCAGCGTCTCCAACAAGCTTTCGGTGGGTGGCGCGCCCTTCGATCGCAGTGCGAGAACCCGCCGTACCCGCCCCGACGAAACTGCGACCAGATCCTCGACTGCGAAGTGCCGCGTTCTCAGGCCCGACTCCATCGCCTGTTCCCACGTTGCGTCGTCGAGAGTCTCCGCGAGGTCAACGATCGTCCGTAACGCGTCGGTGCACCGGTAGTCCTGTATCAACGCGACGTCGTCTGTCGCTCGCCGGCGTCGAGGCGGCCTCCGACGCGTGACTTTCACAGAGTCGAAGCAGTGCAGGACGCCGGCGACCTCACCCCACGCCACGCCCCCGTTCACGCGCATCCGACCTAGCGCCTCGGTGAACTCGTCGAGAGGCTCGGATCCCTCCGCGTAGGCCCCGCGAGTGATGCGGATCCACAGGCCGAGCTTCACCCCGTGCTGAAGTTGTCGCTCGGTGCGGCCCTCCGCCAGCGCTTCCTCCGTTGTAAACACCCGTCGCACGTCGACTCCCGCGTCCGCGCCCTGGAACCGACATGGATCGGGCGAAAACCCGTAGGTCGTGTCGGTTCAGGGGCAATGGCTCAGCAGGGGGAGCGCTGAGGCGACGGTAGCGGCGGGGTGTGCCGCGCTAGCTGGTAACCCAGTCGACTACGAGCGGGTTCACGACCTCGGGCTTTTCGACCTGGAGGAAGTGGCCGCAGTCGTCCAACAACTCAACCCGCGACTCGGGGGACAGGAACGCCGCGGCGTCCGTCGTTAGCCCCGCGGACAGGCAGCCGTCGTTGCGTCCGTGGAGAAACAACACCGGCTGGGTTGGCACGCCGCCCGCCGCGGCCTGCAGTTCGTCGAACGCCGGATCTTTGGGGCCCGTCGCCCAACATCGCCCGGTAGTAGCCGAGTGCGGCGGCGAGGTTGGCCGGGTCGCGCAGCGCGTCTTTCACATGGGCGATGTGTTGGGCTCCGTCGTAACCGGGCGACCAGTCCGCCCATAGACCGTCGATGAATTCGAGGTCGTTCATGGCGACGGCCATGTCCGACAGCGGGTGCTGGAAGAAGAACATGTACCAAGACCGCTGCAGTTGCTTGTAGGTGAGGAAGCCGGCACCCAGCGCGCCCGCGGGCGGCACCGCCATCGTGACGACGCGCCTCCACCTCTCGGGCGCGGACACCGCGATGCCGTAGGTGGCGATGGCACCCCAGTCGTGGCCGATGATCACGGCGTTAGAAGATGCACCGAAGGCGTCGTGCAACGCGTTGGCGTCGGCCACCAGGGCGCCGGTTTGGTAAACGCCATCGGACGGAATCGACGTCGGCGCGTAGCCGCGCAGCCAGGGCGCGACCGCATGAAAGCCCGCGTCGCCTAAGTCGGCGAGCAAGGAGTTCCACGTGGGTGCCGCGTCGGGGAAGCCGTGCAGGCACAGGGCGAGCGGGCCGTGGGCCGGGCCTGACTCGAGATAGGCGAAGTCCAACCCGTTGGCGCTGATCGACGGCATGTGCGCCAAAGTATCGGGCATGCCCGTGCACGCCAGCGCCGAACAGGGTTACGCCGCGGTCGGCGCCGATTACGAGAAGGGCAGGCCCGAGTACGCGCCCGACGCTGTGGCCTACCTGCTGCAACGCCTCGGCGTGGCCCGCGCCGGTGATACCAAACGCGTCGTCGACCTTGCCGCGGGCACCGGCAAGTTCACCCGCGCCCTGCGCAACGCCGGGATCAACCCGGTTGCGGTGGAACCAGTCGCCCACATGCGCGACACGCTCGCGGCCACAACACCGGGGGTCGAGATCGTCGACGGCACTGCGGAAGCGATGCCGTTCGGGGACGGGTCGACCGACGCCGTGATTGTGGCCCAGGCCTTTCACTGGTTCGACGGCGCGAAGGCGCTGGCCGAGATCCATCGCGTCCTAAAGCCGCTGGGCAGCCTCGGTCTCGTGTGGAACGGCGTGGACCGAAGCGTCGATTGGCTCGACGCGATCTGGACCGAAGTCGACGCGCTTCGAGACGACACGCCCCACGCCTGGACCTACGCGTGGAGCGAGGCGTTCAGCGCGACCACCGACTTCAGTCCGCTGATATCGGCGACCTTCCGGCACGACCAGCCCACTGATCGGGATGGGTTGGTCGCGCGCGTCGCGTCGATCTCGTTCATCGCCCGCGGCTCGCAAGAGTCCCGCGACGCGCTCATCGCGCACGTCCGCAACGTCGTGAACGACGCCCAACTGCCCGAGCATTTCGTGCTGCCCTACAACTGCTACCTCCACTGGTGCCGCGCCGTCTAACCGCAACGCAGCGTCGCCTACTCACATGGGCCGACCAGGCGGGCCGCGACCTGCCTTGGCGCACCACGCGCGACCCGTGGGCGATCTTGGTGAGCGAGGTGATGCTTCAGCAGACCCAGGTGAGTCGTGTGATCCCGGTGTGGACCGCCTTCTTGCGACGGTTTCCGACGCCCGCAGCGTGCGCGACCGCGCAGCAATCCGAGGTCGTCACTGCCTGGCGGGGCATGGGCTACAACCGCCGCGCCGTGAACCTGCACCGGTGCGCCATCGCTATCACCGAGCAACACGGCGGCCAGTTGCCGACGAGCCTGCGCGAACTCCAAGCGCTGCCCGGGATTGGGCCGTATACGGCCCGGGCGGTGCTGGTGTTCGCCTTCGAGCAGCCCGTCGGCGTTGTCGACGTGAACGCGGCGCGGGTCCACGCCCGATTGAAGGGTCACGCCCTCACCAACGCCGAGGTGCAACGACGAGCCGACGACGCCACGCCGCCGACCGAGCCGTGGCGATGGAACCAGGCCGTGCTGGATCTCGGCGCGACCGTCTGCACCAAGCGAGCGCCGAAATGCGGCGAGTGCCCGTTAACAGCCGAATGTGGATGGCGCGCCATTGGTTACGTCGCGCCCGACCCGGTCGAGAACAGCGCTGGCATCCCCAAGCGCCAGTCGACCTTCGAAGGATCCGATCGCCAGGGCCGGGGCCGACTCGTCGACGCGCTGCGCCGTGGACCCGTGTCGTCGCGGCCGGTTGAACTCGCCGTAACCATGGGTTGGTCCGACGACGCGGACCGCGCAATTCGTGTCGCCATGACGGTCGTGGCTGACGGACTGGCGCAATGGGAACAACGTACGGAAACGCTTTGCCTGGCCTAGTACCTGTGACCTTGGTCACACAGGGTGCAAACGATCAACAAAGCGGTAACCTGCCGAAAACAAGAGAGGGGGGACGGCGCTGAAGGTCACCTTCCATGGCGTACGCGGCAGCTGCCCGTGCCCCAGCGATGACAACGTGCGATACGGCGGCAACACCGCTTCCGTGATCGTTGAAGTGCACGGCGAAGCGCCGATCCTGTTTGACCTCGGTACCGGATTGCGTCTGCTCGGTGAGACCCTTCCGATCTCACCGTTCTCCGCGTCAGCGCTTGTAACCCACATTCACTGGGACCACGTGCAGGGCCTGCCCTTCTTCCCCCAGATTCACGTGCCCGGCAACAAGCTCGATATTTACGGCCCGGCGCAGGCCGACGGCACACTCGCCGACGTGTTCGGTGGGCTCATGAAGCCGCCGTACTTCCCGATCCACTTCAGCCAACTCCAAGGCGACGTGCGCTTCATCGACGTGATGAGCGACGAAATGGCCATCGGCAACGCGAAGGTGCTGGTGCGCCCCGTACCCCATGTCGGCCCGACGGTTGGTTACCGCCTTGATTGGGACGGCCGCAGCGTGGCCTACATCAGCGACCACCAGGCGCCGTGCACCGCGGGCGACAATCCGCAACCCACGACCCAGATCGACGAGGGCGTGTTGGAGTTGTGCGACGGCGTCGATCTGATGATCCACGACGCCCAGTACACGCCCACTGAGTTCGCGCAGAAGAGCTACTGGGGCCACTGCACCATCGACTACGCGCTGAGCATCGCCAAGCGCGCCGGCGTAAAAACTTTCGCGATGTTCCACCACGACCCTGGTCACAGCGACGCGCAAATGGACCAGTTGGTCGAGGACGCGAAATGCAAGGGCCGCGCGATCGGTATCCCCGAGGTCATCGGTACGTACGAAGGACTCGTCGTAGACCTGTAGCTTCGGCGCCGTGAACACAATCGACGCCGGCCGCTTCAAGAGCGTGATGGGTCACTTCGCCACTGGCGTCAGCATCGTCACCGCGATCGACGCCGACACCGGCAAGCCCCTCGGTTTCACGGCACAGAGCTTTCTGTCGCTTTCGATTGACCCGCCGCTCGTGGCCGTGTCGCCCGCTCTCGCTTCGTCGTCGTGGCCCAAGATCGCCAAGGCCGACGGGTTGTGCATCAACATTCTCGGCGCCGACCAAGAGGCGTTGTGCCGCGGGTTCGCCACGCCGAGCGACGACAAGTTCGCCGGTGTCGGATGGCGGGCGTCGCACACGACTGGAGCGCCGATCATCGACGGTTCGCTCGCTTGGATCGACGGACGCATCGAAGCGACGTATCCGGGCGGCGACCACGAGATCGTCGTGATCAGCGTGCTCGACCTGGGCGAGGCAACGAGCGAAGGTGGAGGCGTGGCGGGGCCGCTGCTCTTTTACCGCGCCGGCTTCGGTTCCTTCAGCGTCTAGATGGCGGCCGCCGCTCGCGTTGTGCTCGGCGCGGTCTTTCTCGGGTCGGGCATCGCGAAGCTGTCGGTGCGCGGTTGGGCGCGCGACACCACCGCCGCGTTGAAGCTGCCGTTTCTCGTGACGCAGTCCACGCCGTCGGTCGAGTTGCTCGTGGGAGCCGGCTTGGTCACGGGTGTGCGACTCGTGCCGGTTGCCGCGCTCGGGCTCTTGATCGCATACACCGGGGTGCTGCTCGTCGCGTTGGCGAATGCGGACGGGGACGCGCCGCCGTGCGCGTGCTTCGGTCGTGCCGCCAAGCCGATCACGTGGCTGACAGTGGCTCGCAACGCCGGGTTGATCGCGATCGCGCTCGTTACGGTTGCGGCATGAGGGAACCGAAGGTGCGGCCCACTTCGATCGACGGGCTCTTCGAGGTCTCGCTGATGGTAAATCGCGACAATCGTGGATCCTTTCGCGAGGTCTACCAAGCCGAGAAGTTCGCGGCGCTGGGTCTGCCCGATCTCGGTCCCGTGCAGTGGAACGTGGCGGAGATCGAGGACAGAGGAACGCTCCGGGGTTTTCACGCCGAGCCCTGGGACAAGTTCGTGCACATGATCGC
>JACCXE010000012.1 GCA_013697265.1 Actinomycetota bacterium
GGCTGATGTCAAACGGTGCGGCCAACTCGAGAACCGTTGCGTCGGCATTGGCAAGGCGCGCCACGATGGCGCGACGGGTGGGATCGGCGAGTGCCGCAAAGGTCGCGTCGAGGTTTGCTGGGTGAGGCACGCTGATCTCCGGGGGCCGCGAGGTCCGTAGTTAACAGATTCGTTAAATACGATCCGGGAGCGGGGCTGTCAAGTCGGGGGCCAAGCCGAGTTACTGCTCCGAAAAGAAGCGGGGCCTTGTCGATCTGATCTGCGCTCGTTCGTCGCCATCGTAGAAACGGGTTGACCGCCGGATCCCGGCGGCTGCCATCCAGCAGGGAGAAAGCACAATGGCTGAGAACACTGTCAAGCTTCACCGGGTACTTCGTGCACCATCCGAGCGGATTTACCGAGCGTTCCTCGATGCCGATGCGATGGCGAAATGGCTGCCGCCGCACGGCTTCACGGGCAAGGTCCACCAAATCAGGGCCGAGGTCGGCGGTACCTACAAAATGTCCTTCACCAACCTCACTACGGGGAAGAGCCAATCGTTCGGCGGCGAGTTCCTCGAGCTCGTGCCCAACGAGCGTATCCGCTACACCGACAAGTTCGACGACCCGAACCTGCCCGGTCAAATGCAGACGACCATCGCCCTGAAGGAGGTGTCCGTCGGCACGGAGCTGACCGTCGTGCAGGAAGGCATACCCAGCGCCATTCCGGTCGAGGGTTGCTACCTCGGGTGGCAAGAGTCCCTGACGTTGTTGGGCCAACTCGTCGAGGCCGAGATCAAGGAGTAGTTGCCGGCGAATGGTTGGGGGGCGAAGGCGTGAATAATGGACTACTGCACGCGTCGCCTCTGCTCTGGCGCGGTCGGGCGTCGACACGGCACCGGGCCGTTCGTCGTCGTACCGCTGTGACTCGCGCCCACGTGACCGGCTAACCCGCGGCCGGTGGATCCGGCGCTAAGCGGAGGACGACATGCTCACGCGCTATGGCTTCGGACGTATCTTTCCCGAGGGTGTCGGTGAGACAGAAGACATGCGGGCGCCGCCCAGCACAGCCTCGATCCGGTACGTGTCGTCGCCTACCACCACCCGGCGTGCATCGAGATCGAAGTCCAGCTTCGGATCGGCATCCTCGGCCGTGCCGCGTGGATCCACGGCACGAGTGGCCGCGCCACCCTCCACTTCGCAGTGGTTGATACCGCGGTCGATTCCACCGTACAGCACCACGTCGCCGCAGCGCACCAGCACGCTGCAGTTCTGCGCCGCTGTCCACCGCGGCAACACGCGTACCTCGCAGGGGGAACCGACGGTAAGGCCAATGCCGGTGGCCTGCGCGATGTGGCCCGGCAGGCGCATCTCGGCGAAGCCCGCAGAGACTGGTGCGTTGCCCTGGAACAGCGGCGGGCCCGCGCGCACAGCGCTGCGCGGCTGCACGGTGAGCGCGATGTGAAAGGGCCGGGCACCGCCGAGCTCGAGCACGGCGGTCTGTCCGCCTTGCAGCGTGTCGACCTGCAGGCTCGCCTGCCGTTCGGCTGCCAGCGCGTAGCCCTCGGCCTTCGCGACGACCGCAGGCCAGGTGGCCTCGATCACGCGATCCAATCCCGCGACGTTCTTGCGCTCGGGCCCCACGGCGGTTGAGACGCCGAGCGGGAACAGCGGCGCGCCGTCGATGGTGAGGCCGACGACGGCGTAGCCGCCGCTCTCCTCGACGAAGTGTGCTTCGATTGGCGCGATCCGAGAGGAGCCGGTGAGCACACCATGGGTGGTGACCGTGTTCCCTTGACCCTCGACGCTGCCGTTGGAGAGACTCACCTCGCCTCCAAACTGGGGAAACGCCGACGCCGCGCGAACGAAGTCGGCATTCGAATGGCCTTCTCGGTAACCCTTGCTCATCTTCGCGTAGGCCGCTTCGAAGCGCGACTGCCGCACATCGTCGATGAGCTCGACCTCGAGCTTCTCGCACGCGCTGGATGCAACGGAAGACTCGCACACGCCGTAAATTCCGAAGCCAATGCCGACGGCGGCGACCAACACGATCACCAGCATGAACATCCAGGCCACGAACTGTCGCCAGGTGCGCGTCGTAGGAACTCGTTGTGGCTGCACGTATCGTAGAGTAACTGAGAACGTGCCGTTTTGGTGTATTGCGGAAGATGCTCAGGACCCGCCGTCGGGCAACTTCGCGATGCCGACGCCCAACACCGGTACGCCAGCGACCGACAACGTCATGACGCGGGAGGCGCCTTCTTCGATGACGTAGGCAACGTCGAATTTGACCTTACCCGATGGTGTGGTCAGCCCGCCGCTGGCGCAACGGCCGATGTCGAGCCCGTCGCAAGCTCCCGTGATCGCAACGGCGGCAGCGGTGTGCTGCAGGAGTAGCGAGTTCGCTTCCACGGCGCGCCGGAAGTCGTCGATCGTGTAGGCCGCTCGGTAAGGCGATGCCATCTTGGCATGTCCTGAAGCCCAATGCCGCGCGCGAACGTCGCTGAAGATTTTCTCGTAGGCCTCGCTGTCGCGTGCGCCCGGCGGAGGTGGCGATACGGCCTTGCTGCCCAGCGCGATCTCGATCATGAATGCGTCGTCGCGAAGGCGGGCCTTTCGGGCGCGGAGGTCGAACCAGAGCGCGGGATCGCCGTCGGCTGAAGACGTCATCGTGTCGGCGCCGTGGAGTGGCACGCCCTCGACCACGACGCACGGAAAGAAGCCGCCGGTCACACCATAGCGTTCGACGCCGGCACACTGGAGCTTCGCGTGACAGTTACGCGAGCTTGAGAAATATTGGCCCGCGGCCTCTGCGGTCTCGACGGTGATCGTGCACGTTTCGCCGACCTTCACGGGCGCGTGTTGCGAAGCCTCCGTAATCG
>JACCXE010000033.1 GCA_013697265.1 Actinomycetota bacterium
GGATCGGTGGCGGCTGCGATCGCGACCGGGATCATGTTCATCAGCCGCTTCGCCTTGTTCTTCGGTGGCGACGACGAGGACCGTCCGAACCCAATCGTGCTGCTCGCGCTCATGATCTTGGCGCCGGCGGCCGGGATGCTGATTCAGATGGCGATTACCCGCAGCCGCGAATACGAAGCCGACCGCACCGGCGCCCGCCTCATCGGCGACGGCGAACCGCTCGCTCGTGCGCTGGCCAAGCTCGAAGTCGCCGCCCAGCGCGTGCCCATGGACGTCACGCCGGCGCAGGCCTCGCTGTTCATTATCAATCCGCTGTCGGGCCGCAAAGTGAAGGCCGCGAACTGGTTCCGGACCCACCCGCCGACCGAAGACCGCATTGCCCGGCTCCGCGGCCTCGACTGGGAGCATTAGCCCGAATT
Organism: Actinomycetota bacterium; assembly: GCA_013697265.1. Lineage (GTDB taxonomy): Bacteria > Actinomycetota > Acidimicrobiia > Acidimicrobiales > JACCXE01 > JACCXE01. The sequence continues at coordinate 420 of JACCXE010000033.1, forward strand.
TTGCCAAATCGGGCCGTGGTGGCTGGTGTTGCGCCAGTTCGTCAGTAATCTGTCTTCCCGACCATGCGGACCACTCCCACCATGGCGCGCGGGGCAATCGCGTTGGCCGTCCTGATTCTTGCGGGATTCGTCGCGGTCGGCTCCGGCGCGTCAGCACAGATCCCTCAGCCGACCACCACCACAACTACCGCCGCGCCGGTCAGTCCCAGTACCACCGAACCGCCGTCGAACTCGCCGCCGAAACTCGTGGGCGGCGGGGGCGACGACCCCGGCGCGACCAAGGGCGTCATTCCGCCGGGCTACGCCAAGATCATCGCCTCGGTGAAGCGGAGCAAGGCGAACAACACCGGCGGCCTGTTGGCGGCGTTGCAGCCCCTCGTCGATCGCGGCATGAGCAGGGTCGACGCGGTGGCGCTCGGATTCGGCCGCTTCCCCGTAGTCGGCGTGGCGAATTTCACCGACGACTGGCTCAACCCGCGCTTCACGCCCGTCTTCCATCTGCACGAGGGCACCGACATCTTCGCCTTGACCGGCACCCCGGTCCGCGCCCCGGTCGACGGCGTAGTGCGACACAGCGCCGGCGGCGCGGGCGGCACCGCTGCCTACATCCGCACCGTCGAAGGTCACGAGGTCTACTTCGCTCACCTCGACGGCTTCTCCGACGTGAAGCCGGGCCAGAGCGTGAAGGTCGGCGACGTGATCGGATTCGTAGGCAGCACCGGCAACGCGGCCGGTGGCGCCGCGCACCTGCACTTCGAGATCCACCCGAAGGGCAAGGGCCCGGTGAACCCCAAGCCGTACCTCGACCAGTGGCTGGCCCAGGCCATGGCCGCCGTGCCGCAACTCATCGCGAACTACGCCGGCACCCCGCAGGCCGCCCCCACGGTGACCGTGCCCGAGGTGCTGCCCACCACGATCGAAAAGATCGCCCCGCCCCGCGCCCAGCTCGCCTGGGCCAGCTCGGCCAACCCAACCGGCGGCGCGTTGCGCTTGGCCGAAGTGGAAGCGACAGTGGCGTCGTTGAATGTCGACTGGAACCACCGGGCACAGGTGGCCGAAGCGCAGCGCAAGCTCGCGGCCAAGGCCGACGTGCAAGCCAAAGCCGTGCTTCGCCCGCTCACGCCCCGCGGCCTGCTCGACGTCCTCGGGCTCCGCTAACCCCGCGACGCGGCATCAGTCGCGGAAGTTGTTGAACTGCAGGGGAATGCCGAGGTCGGCTTCCTTCAGCGCTGCGATCACGGCTTGCAGGTCGTCGCGCTTCTTGCCCGTCACCCGCACCTGATCGCCCTGGGTCTGGCTCTGCACGCCTTTGAGGTTCAGGCCTTTTATCGTGGAGTTGACCAGTTTGGCCTTGTCCGACGAGATGCCGGCGACGAGCTTGATCTCCTGACGCGCCGTGCCCTTCGAGGCCTCCTCGACCTTGCCATGGTCGAGCGCCTTCAATGACACCTGGCGTTTGACCAGCTTCTCCTCGAGCACCTGCAGCACGGCCCGCAGCCTGTCTTCGGTGGAGGAATGCAGGTTTATGGCCTCGCTGGTCAACTCGATGGTCGAGTTGGTGTCCTTGAAGTCAAAGCGTGTGCTGACCTCGCGTTGGGCTTGATCCACGGCATTACGGATTTCCTGCATGTCCAGCTCGGACACGACATCGAAGCTCGGCATACACGCGAGCGTAAGCGAGCCTTAGGGACTGCGCGCCATAGCGGCGCCGGCTGCCTTGGCAGCCGTAATCG
>JACCXE010000042.1 GCA_013697265.1 Actinomycetota bacterium
ACCTAGGTGGACCGGTGGGGTGGCGCCGTAGGCTCGGCGGCGTGAGCGCTCCGCGGAAACCACGGTCGGCCGCGGCTAGCCCTGCTTCGGCTGGAGCCGGCGGCGCAACTCCACGAACACCGTCTCGCCGACGATCTCGGTGAGCTCGTCAGCCAACGAGTCGATAACCGGCCGGTCTCCGACATAGGCGCGGTCACCCTCGGTACAGCACCAAGCCATCGTGGTGCCCTCAGCGCCCCAGTCGTGACGCTGCCACCGTCGCAGCGTCGCGATCTCCGTGTCGTTCGGACCGTCCTCCCAGTCGACCTTGATCGGCAACTGCCAACACACCGAAGGTTTCCATTCCATCGGCGACTCGCCCGCGTCGAGCGCCGCGAGGTGCAGCGCGCAGCCGGCGCCACCGTCGAAGCCGGGACGGTTCAGGAAGATGCACGCACCGTCGACGAGGCGCGTGTTCGTGTGGCCAGCGTCGCTGAACACGCCGGCGCCGTCGTTGGCGGCTTCTCGGTGCTGGAAGCGCGCCGGGGGGATCATCGCGGCCATCGCGCTGATCAGCCGAGCTTCGTCTTCTCCGTCGAGTTCCGCGCCCTGGGAGCAGCAGCCCTGACCCAGGTGTTCGGCGGGCTCGCTCAGGATGCCGAGGCAGCCGCGGCCCCAGATGCAGGCCCAGTTCGATTGCAGGAACGACCGGTCGAAACGCCACGTGGTGTCACCGTCGACGATCTCTTCGTGCGACTGGGGTTCCATTTCCTGAGCGTAGAGTCGGGTGCGTGATAACGGTGGTGGCGAAGTGTTCACTCACCGCGACGAAGGCGAATTCTCCTGCATCCGCAAGGGTGACGCCGTCGACTAACTGTCGAACCAGTCCCAGGTCCCAAAGGGATCTATTGATGCACACGTCGCGCTAAAGAGATCGTGGGTGGAAGCGAGCGAAGGCGCGAGCGCGTCCGGGTCGCCGTCGAGCCAAGCGACCGTCATCGTCACACCCAGTAGCTCAGGTGGGCTCAACTCCGTACCGGTGAACGTCCACGCGCCCGCCGCGCCTGGCTGCTCGGCGAGATCACTCGGCTCTGAGGACAACCGGACGTGCACACCCGTGTTGGGGCGAAACGGCACCGCCTCTGCGGCTACCAACGCTTGATCTGAGGCCGCGCAATCACGCACGGCCATGGGCCCGAACAGGTGTGACGTGCGGTGCTCGTGGAAACGGCCCTTCTCCCGCAACCCCAGGGCGAGGGCGCGGAAGTCGCGCAGCGTTTCTTCGATCGGGTCGGCCATGAGATACAGCGTCACGTAGTGCGTGCGATCCAGCGGTGCCGTGGCGCGGGCGTGGGCGCGCAATGGCGGGGTGAGCACCCACCGTTGGCCGAAGACGACGCCGGGCAGCCGATATTGCTCGGGCAGGTGATCGAAGAGGTGCCAGGCGTTGTAACTGCGATGGTGGCCGGCGGCGACTTCGGTGAACGACACGAAGCCGTGGGTCACCTTCATCTACGCAGGGCGATCAGGGCTTCGAGTTGTTCCACGTAGTGCCGGGCCGAATGGTGCACGAACCGCAGCGTCGCGTGCGTGGCGTCGGCCTGTTCCAGTTCGGTCAGCGTGTCGGCGGCGCGGCCCGCGTCGCCGATTGGGTCGACTGGGCGCGGCGGCTGCAGCGCGACATCAAGCGCGGGCGACCCGGCGTCGGCGAGCAGAGTCTGGGCCGCGGCGGGTTTGAGACCAAACGGCGCCCAGCCGTCACCCAGTTCGACCGCGCGCCGAAGCGAACGCGCGCCCTGGCCACCCACCCAGATCGGCACGTCGCGGCGCGGGCTCGTTGGTTCCACGACAACGTCGCCGAAGGCGTAGTGAGGCCCGCGGTATTCCGGTCGTGTAATGCCCCACGACGCCCGGAGGGCGCGCAAGGCGTCATCGGCGCGTTCGCCTCGACTGGCGAACGCCGCGCCGATCAGCTCGACCTCGGCTTCGAGCGTGCCCACGCCCACGCCGAGTACGAGGCGGCCAGCGGCGACTTGGTCGAGGGTGCCGTAGCGCTTTGCGATCTCCAATGGGTGGTGGTAGCCGAGCACCAACACGTAGGTGACGAATCTGATCTTGGTCGTGACCGCGGCAAGGTAACCGAAGGTGGCCAGAGGATCCCAGTAGCGGCCTCCTCGCACCGCAGCGTCGGGGGTCGGTACCGCGATGTGTTCGCTACAAGTGAGGTGGTCGTAGCCCAGGCGGTCGGCGGCCTGCGCGATGGCCACGATGTCAGCCCACGTTGCGTCTTGTTCCCAATTGGCGTGCGCGTTCGGCAACATCGTGAGAGCAGGCGTGACGATACCTAGGCGCATGCCTCATCTTGCTTGCTGTCGGCGCCGTCAGTCGGCGAAAACGTCGCTGCTGAGCTGCAGGAAGAACCGGTGGTCGTGGCCCTTGTTCGGATCCGACGAGTTGTACTTCGGCCCATTGGGTTCCGCGGTCGGCAGGTGATCGTCGGGGTAGATCGCACCCACCGGGCACACGTCTGGTTGGTAACACGCGGTGCACGACGTGCACTCGTCGAGGTTCACGTAGAGGGTGCTGTCGCCGAAGATCGCGATCGCATCCGGATTCGGCGCGTGCGTGTTTTCCGTGACGCCGCTTCCGGCTTCGGCTTCGGAGAACAGGATGTTCTTCGCCGGGTCATATTCGTAGATGCATTGCACCGGGCACACATCGACACAGGCGCGATCCTTGGTATCGATGCACGCTTCTGTGATGATCGCGAGGCCGGCCATAGCGCAAGGTCTACCCGTTTCCACCTACACAGCCACGCCGATGTTGGAAGATGGCGGCGTCATCGCTGGCTTAAGACCACGGTCGACACGGCGACGCGACGCTGTACTCTCCGAAGCGATGGTCCGGTCAGGGGTGGCTCACAATCACATCGTGAACTTCTATGACGCCGACTCCGATTTGATCTCGGCGGCGCGACCCCCAAGCACCGTCGGGCTCTTGAGATGTGGTTGATCGACCACGGCTGCGACCTCGAGAACAAGATCGACCGCGGGCTGTACATCGGCCTCGACGCGGCGGGCACGCTCGAAGCCTTCATGGTCGATGGCATGCCCGACGCCGGGCGGTTCCGGGCCACAATCGAGCCGTTTCTCCGCGATGCGGCACGAGCCGGGCGAGACCTGCGCGCCTTCGGCGAGATGGTCGCGTTGTTGTGGGACGAGGGCAACGCCGCGGCCGCCCTCGCGTTGGAAGACCTGTGGAACGGGCTCGCCGCGTGGCACGCCTTCGCTCTCTACTGCGCGTACCCCGCGGCGTCGCTCGCCGGTGCCGTCGGCTTGGACGCGGCGGCGCACGTGTGTGCGAGCCACACCGAGATGATCGCGCCTGCCAGCTACAGGTCCGGTGGCCTCAACGAGGCGTCGGTCTTGCCGTCGCGCACTTTCCTACCCGCGCCCGGCGCCGCAGGCGCAGCTGATCGTTTCGTAACGAGCGCGCTGAGGTCGTTGGGCGCCGACCATCTACTAGTGCGGGCCAAAGTTGTGGTGGCCGAGTTGGCTAGCAACGCCAAGGTTCCTTTCCGCGTCGAGTTGACGCGACACGAAGGTGGCGTGCGCGTAGACGTGCGCCTCGCCGGCACCGCCGCCTAAGCAACCTGGGCGGGCCGTCTTCGCAACGACTACATGGGCATGGCCCGCGCGATTACCGCGATAGCGATGTCGTCGTTGGCGCCGCCGGGCATCAACGCTCCGGCTTCGGTCAGCACCTGTTTCACGATGACGTCGCACGAGTCGCCGTAGTTGTCGCGCACCACGTTGCTCAGCCGCTCGAGCCCGAAGCGGCGGCTGTCCCTGCGGCCGACCACCAGCCCATCGGTGTAGGCGATCAACACCTGGCCCGGCAGCATCGTCAACGTTCTGGTGGCCCAGGTGGCGTCGGGGGTGGCGAACTCGGGCCCGGTTTCGCGCAGCCCCTGTGATTGCACGCCGTCGCATAACACCGCTTCGGGATGCCCGGCGTTCGCGTAGGTCAGCGTGCCGGTGGCGCAGTCGATGCTGGCCACGAAGGCGGTCACCCCCAGGCCGAAGGCGTCGGGCATCTGCTCGCTGGCCCAACGCAGGCCGTCGCCGACCGCGCCGTGCATGCGCAAGCCGGCCCGCACTAACTCCTTGGCTCGCAGGCTGGCGAAGGCCGCCTCCACGCCTTGATCGACCACGTCGACGACGATCATCGTCAGTCGCGCGCCGACGACGCTGATGTCGTAACAGTCGCCCGCTACCACGCCGGCCGCCGGCACCAACTGCGCGCTGTAGTCCCAGCCCGCCGGCAACTGGTCGGCTTGTACCTCTGACCGGGCCCGCAGTGACATCAACATCGACGAGTGCTGGCCCAAGGTGGCGCGAGAGCGCGCGGCCTCTTTCAACTCTTCATGCAGCCGCAGACGCAGCCCCTCGCTGCTGCGAGCCAGGTCGCGCAGTTCGGACGGCCCACCGGAGCCGGCTAATTGGTCGACGGGGTCAGCCGAGCGCATCGTGTCCGCTAGTGCGGCGACCGGGCGCACCAGCCACGCCGACGCGGCGGCCCTGATCAAAAGCGCGGCCAGCCCGATCACCACGACGACCCCGCCCGTGTACTCGATCGCGTTGAGGCGGGTGGTGTCCGCGTGTTTGGCCGCGGTGTTTTCCGCTCCGGCGATGTCGCGCTGCAACGCCCGCGACGCGGTCGTTACCTTTTGAAAGAGGCCGATGGCGGGGCCGGCTGCGTACTGCTCAATCACCTGCTGGTAGGCGCCTTGCTGCTCTAAGGCGATTAGGGGGTTGAGCGCCTCGGTTCGCCACTTCAGCGCAGCCTGCGTGACCGCTTCGACGGTCCGCCGCAACCCGCTTGTCGAAATGAGCCCCTGCAACTGGCCGGTGATCTCGGCCGCGTCAGATCGCGCCTGGGTGAACTCGCCGTATGACGCGGCGTCTGCGTTCAGGAAGTAGGCGCGAATGGCGGCTGCCTGCGTAACGACGCTGGACCGAAGGTCACCGGCGACGATGACGGCTTGGTTCAACCTCGCGTGCTCACGAGCCGCGTCGCGGGCGCGCGTGTAGAAAGCGGCTCCACCGCCCGATGCGGCGACCGCCAACCCGAGAAACACTGCGCATAACAGCGTGAAGCGACGTCGTAACGACATGCCTTGCCCCTGCACCCTCGAAGCGATCCGGCCGTCTCTAGACCGGGCACCACCACGACTGCACTCGCTGAGAATACCGAGTGACGCGGCACCTGCGGGTTGCCTTTGAGAATCGCGACGCGATCGGGGGCGGGAACTAGGCCTTACTGGGTAGCGGCGCGCCGCTCGATCACTTCGAAGCTGAGCAACTCGGCGCCATGAGCCACGGGCGCGGCGCCGACTGACTTGTCGGTGGCTACGTGGGCGTGCGCTTTGGCGAAGTCCTGGCTACTTACCCAGGCCTGGTAAGTCTCCTCGCTCGCCCAGCGTGTGTAGACGAAGTAACGAGTGGCTCCCTCGGTCGGGCGTAGCAACTCGAAGGCTTCGAAGCCCTCGCTGTGTTCAACGGCGCCGGCGCGCGCCG